>CALXNF010000048.1 GCA_944389685.1 uncultured Alphaproteobacteria bacterium
CGCTCCTCGTGACCAATCTATTATTTCGTCATCACTGGTAAATTTACGCGTAAATGTTGGTTCTCCTATTTGAGGCGTTGCTTTATAAGCAGACGGATTCGCTAAATATTCCGTCAGCATTTCGGCACCAATCTTTGATACCAGCCTTTCAATATCTTCGTTCGTATCGTCTTTACCTATATCAAATTCACGACGAATATAAACATCCCCTGCGTCTAATTCAGACGTTATATTCATTAAACATACCGCACTTTTTTTATCACCGTTATAAATAGCAGTACGAATTGGTGACGGTCCGCGATATTTAGGTAAATCACTTGGATGAATATTTATACAAGGCGCAGACTCTAATACATTTTCCCGCAAAATTACACCATACGATACTACCACAACCATATCTGGTGAAAAGTTATAATCTTTTATATTGGTATAAACTGGTAAATCATTTGAACCTGCCCAAACATGCACAGGTGACGGTGTTATAACCTGCTTTCTGCCAACTGGTTTCGGTGCACGTGTAAATACGGCCATGATTTCATGACCGGCTTTTAATATCGCATCAAACATAGGAACAACAAAATCGTTTGTTCCCATTAAAACTAATTTCATTTCTTATATTTCCTAACTTTACGCATTAACATTTCACGACGGACTGGAGATAAATAATCTATAAACAAAATACCATCCAAATGGTCTGTTTCATGTTGAACTATTCTTGCCGGCAAACCAGACATCTGTGCACGCAAAGGGGCACCGTTTTCATCTGTCCATTCAACCTCAACCGATTGCGGTCGAGTCACGTTTGCATAAACCGGCAACCCATCAGACCCTAAAACAGACAAGCAACCTTCTTCCATTGTGCAAACGTCACTGCTGTGCGTCAAAATCTTTGGGTTTATCATTTTGAAAACAGTTTCCGAATCCGGATCCATCATTACCAAAAATCTTTTTAAGTGACCAACCTGCGGTGCAGCCAAGCCAACCCCATTCTGGTCGCGCATCATACCGACCATTTCGTCTAAAATATCTAAAACCTCTGGTGTGATTTCGGTTATCGGTTCACATTTTTCACGCAAAACCAAATCACCGCAAAGTTTCATTTGCAACATCTATAAATCCTTTTATAATGGATTTTACCAAAGGATTCCTAAATGACAACTTATATTTTCATACTTCTGTTCATCATAATTATTTTATTAATAGCTTTACTTATGCGAAAACCAACGGTTGATATATCTCCGCTACGAGAAGATAATGCAAGGCTTCGTGAAAGATTGGCCGAACGCCTAGGTGCACTTACTCAAAATGCCATAGAATTAAAGAATATTAGCAGCGACATAGCAAACTTTAAGAACATTCTGATGGGCAACAAACAAGCTCGTGGAACTTTTGGTGAAAGACAATTAGAAGATCTTGTCGCTGATATTATGCCACCAGAAACTTATGCGTTCCAAAGCGTATTAGAAACTGGCGTTCGACCTGATTGCATAATTCGTCTGCCATACCCACCAGGGGATATGATAATTGACAGCAAATTTCCGCTAGAAAGCTATAACCGCATGACAACTAACGGTGCAGATGAAGGTGCGAAAAAGCAATTTGAACTGGACGTACGCAAGCATATAGATGCAATTTCCGAAAAGTATATTATTCCAGGTAAAACAGCAGAATCAGCAATGATGTTCATTGCTTCAGAATCTATATTTGAAACATTGCATCGACAATTTCCAAACGTAGTTGATTACGCCAATCGTAAAAAGGTATTCATTGTATCCCCTTCTACTTTGTGGGCTACATTAAACACTATTCGTGCAGTATTATCGGACATAAAGATTAAACGCGTTGCCGATAAAATCAAACGAGAACTGGAATTCCTATTAACAGACCTGTCACGTTTGGCAGACCGAGCAGGCAAAGTCCAGCAACACTTCTCACAAGCAACTGTTGATATCGAGCAATTACAAACATCCATAAGTAAAATAACTCCTAGGGCTGAAAAGCTGCGAGAAATGGATTTCGGTGAAGATGATTAAAAAACGGGGTTTATTTCCCCGTTTTCTTTTTCAATATTTTTTTCTGTAAGTCTAAAATTTGATTTTCACGATTTTTTATCGTTTCTATTAACCGATTATTTTCTAAACGTAATTTTTCTAAATCTTTCCTGTTTAAAATAATTTCATTGGATAAACGACGGTTTTTCTTCCTTGTAAACATTAACATTATTAAAGCGCCCAAGACAGCACCAGCTACACCAACCGTCAAATCATATAAAACATCTGTTATAACCATAAGGCGATTATAACAGATGCATATTTTTTTTCACTAGGCAGATTTTCTTAAACCTGTTTTTCTGTCTACCCATACCTGCTCTTCTGCAATTTCCATCAAATACATATCCGACTTACTATCAGCATACGAGCGTATAACATGTGGTATAATTTTGTTCTTTTTTGCCCATTCATCCATAGCAATAACCTTGTTCGCCCCCCAGCACAAAAAATCATACTTCCACGGCTTATCTTTTTCCATACGAGAACACAACACAACATCAAATTTCATATCTTTTACTAACTGCGGAACCAAATAATCCGTACTTGCAGAAACCAATATTACCTTTCTGCCTTCCGCTTTTTCTTTTGCGACCTGCTCTTTTGCCCAACCGAAACGCTCACGCTTGTGCTGTTTTATAAATTCGGGTGCAAATTTTTTTACCATATCTGTCGTTAAAAATCTACGAGAAGCCTGCCGCCACCAAATTCCAGGAAGGTTAAAATTTCTTACAATCATAGCAATACCTATCAACGGTAAAAACAACCATGGACGCACAGACTTACGAAAGCAATACTTAACGAATCCTACGTTGGAATCCCCTGCGGACAAAGTACCGTCAAAATCAAAAACTACTATTTCTTCTTTTTTTAACATTTAAATTCCTTTATGCATTACGCCCGATTATATCAATCTTTATTTTATTTTGCAAAAAAAATGGGCTTATGCCCATTTTTACTTTTTAATACGTTTAAATTTGTTACGCAATCTTTCTATTGCAAAGAATAAAGCTGGCGTCAATGTAAACGTAAATATCAAGCTGGCGAACATACCGCCTATCATAACCGCAGCCATAGCAACCTTCATTCCATCCGTACTCCACAACTGAGGCATCATACCTGCCATAACAGCAATAGAAGTCATCAATACCATTGACTGTTTGCTCTTTAACTCTGCCCATAACGCCTCAAAAGGCTTTTCTCCTTTAGAGATACGAACGATCGTCGGCTCTAATACCAAAATATTGTTATTAACTACCAACCCAACCAACATCACACACGCCAACATTGCACCAACGTTCATAGAAGCACCAGATAAAAACAACAGAACAAACACGCCAGCAAAACTACTAATAATTGAAGTCGCTATAGTAAACGGATGTGCCAATGAATTCAAAATAGCTGCCAATAACATATATGTCAAAATAACAGCTAATAAGAAAGCATTGCCTATTTCTGTTGTCGTTTCTGATTGAATTTCTGACATACCACCAAATTCGGTACCATAACCAGATTCCCAATTTATTTTGGCTAATGCTGCTTCTATTTTTTTCTGAACAGGTCCCATTGTAGATTTACCAATATTTATATCTATTTCGGTAATTCTATTTTTATTAATACGGCTAATATCTGGTGTTGCAGGGACAACTTGTACACTGCCCAATTCAGACAAAGGGACCATCCCCTTTTGAGAGTTTACAAACAAATTTTCAAACATTCCCTTGTTCTTAAACGGTTCCGCAAATTCTAAAATTATCGGATATTCTTCCCCATTTTCTTTGTATTTATAATCGTCATTACCATATAATGCAGTACGCAACGTCATACCAGCATAAGAATTATTAATACCCCAGAAATTCATTTTTTCTTGATCCGGAACAAATTGGGTTTCATAGCCTGGTTTTTGTTGTGCCAGAACAGCACTTTGCACTTCTGGGATCTCATTTATCATATCCAAAATCTGGTTGGCATATGCCGTACGCTTTTCATCATCTGCCCCAAACACATTCAAAACGATATCAGCAGATACAGCACCACTAGATATCGCCTGACCTGCACGAACCTGCAATTCTACATCTGGAATTTCTGATAATACCGGCAATATTTGACGTGCTAATTCTTTATCAGAAACGCTACGTTCTGATACATCTTTCAAAGTCAACTTTATTGCCATATTCTGCAAACCACGATCACCGATTTTTACAGAAACAGCCGTCACATCGTCAAATTCTTTCAACTTTTCTTCTATTTGTTTTGCTATTTCTGATGATTTTTCATATGTCGCGCCCATAGGTGCACGTGCAGTTATGTTGATTTCATTTGCATCAGTTGACGGTGCAAATTCATTACCAACAAATTTCATCAACATAGCTGATGCAATTAATGCCACAATTGCCATTATTACAACACGCCCCGAATGAACATATTGATAGTCAAACCATCTGCGCAACCAAGATTTGTCCTTAGCTTTTTTATTTTCTGATTTTTCTGCGACAACAGTTGCACTAACGGTTTTAACGTTTTGCGTCTTTTTTGATGTTTTACCCTGCGTTAAACGCAAGAATTTCGCTATCATCATCGGCGTCAAAGTGAATGAGAACAGTAAGGATAACAAAGTCAAATATACCACCGTTAAACCAAACTGATTCATAAATTGACCTGCAATACCGCTCATAAATGCCAACGGCAAGAACACCACTACGTTTGTTCCAACACCCGCCAAAACAGATACGGCAACTTTCTTAGTACCGTCAATTGCCGCAGTTTCTGGATCTTTACCTGCACGCATTTCTTGTAACGCCGCTTCAATTAAAATAATAGCGTTTGATACCAAAGTACCCAAAGCAGATGAGTAGGCCAACAAAGTCATTGCGTTAACAGTAAAGTTGCTTGCATCCATAAAGAAGAAACCAGCAATTAATGACGCAGGAATAACAACACCTGCAATAATTGTAGAACGCCAATTACGGGTAAAGGCTAATAAAACAAGAACCGTGAATAAAACACCAAGAACAATTCCCCAAATGGTACTATAAGTTTCATCCGCAACAGCGATTGAAGAATCAGATATTATCTCCATTGTTGCATCTGGAAATTGAGCTTTTAAATCGGCCTGTAATTCCGGTATTTTGTCACGTAATGCTTTTGATACATTTATCGCATTACCATCAGAAGCCTTTACAACAGAGGCAATGATAACGTCATCGCCATTATAACGCGCCCCATTTTCTATATCGCGCGCAGAATCCGTTATTGTAGCAACATCACTTAATTTAAACTTTTGACCTTCTACGGTCGTCAGCTGTAAATTAGCAATCTCATCAACGCTGCTAAATTCACCTATAAAGCGAACATTTGAAGAATCTGTACCAAACTCAATTTTTCCGCCCGGCACATTTAAATTTCTTGCCCCCAAGGCTGATACAACGTCCATAACCGTTGCACCACGTGCCGCCAATAATTCAGGATTCATTTCTATTCTAATTGCACGCGTTTTTCCACCAAAAACGCTGACGCTGGCAACACCAGAAATACCTGTAATCTGATTGGACATAGTATCATCTACGTATTCCTGTAAGTCACGTAAATTCGAACCACTGATGGCAATATCAACAACAGATTCTTCCAACGGGTTTAACTTTTCCACGATTGGTTGTTCCATATCATCTGGAAATTCAGACAACAAAGAATCCAATTTAGTTTTTACTTCCGTCGCTTTATCGTTTACGTCAACCCCAAGATTAAACTCTGCCATCACAAAACCACCGTTTTCAAAGGCTTGTGATGTTAGCTTTTTTAATTCTGATACTTCAGATATCGCGTCTTCGGCCCGTTTAATAACCTGCGATTCAATTTCTGAAGATGCGGCACCAGGATAAATAAAAGTTGCCGTAACCATAGGGAAATCAACTGACGGTGTACGCTCTATGTTCATTTTTGGAAAAGACACAAAACCTAATACCACCCAAAATAAAACAAACATTACAGTTGTGACTGGTCTACGTACGAAAAACTTTAACATTTTAAAAACTCCCTAAAAATATGTAATATATTTATTTTCTTACTTGAACTTTATCACCGGCATTTATCTTAGAAAGAATTACTACGTCCCCGTCAGTTAACCCAACGACGAGAGCATTTTCTGCATCTTGCCTGACTACCCTTACATTTTTAATTGTTGCAATGCCGTTATCATCAATCAGCACGGTGTCATTATTTACCGCATACAAAGGTACAAAATATCCCGTTGTTTCAAACTCTGCATAATGCAAACCGTCTTCAACACCACGAGTACGAACAATATGCATACCTGTATTCAAATCGATATCCTTAGACACAGACACTATTTCACCATTACCAACGCGCTGTCCTGGTTTCAACTTATCCACCCTATAAGAAGAAACCAAGGCTCTATTGTTTTTTACAGCAATGGGTTCACGCAATACCCCCTTTTCATTATGTACGCTTACGGCATATACTGGCGCCCCAACATCGACAGAATGACGCGCTGTATTAAACACAGACATAGATTTTTCCGCACCGATTGCCGCAAAACGAAAAACGACCCACCCCGCCAAAACCGCCGCACAAATCCAATAAAGCGTATTTCTAAATTTTTTCGTTTTTATTTTTTCTTTTATCTTTTCCATCTTTACTCACCTAACTTTTTAATAGATTCCGCAGACATTAAAATATTGTACTTAGCATTCAATAAAGCCATATCCAACTGATACAAGCCTGCGGATACTTCTGCTAACTCAACAGCAGATGTTTGACCTGACGCAAAACGCTCGCTTGAAAAAGAGTAAGCTTTTGCAGCCAAATCACGTGCTTTTTCCAACGTACTTAAATTTCCACGTAAATGATTATATTTATCAATCGCGCGAGCATATTCTTCAGTTGTCATTTTCTTTGCCTTGTCTAAATCTTGACGTGCGGCCTCAGCGTTCATCGCTTCTATCGTTGCATTAGCCATATTGGCACCGCCACTAAAAATTGGCACCTGTAAAGCCAGCCCCCAGTATGCAGATTGAGTATTAAAACCTTCAAACACATTCGGCATGTTATCGCCCATAGCGATATAATTATAAGATGCCGTCGCAGCCAATGTCGGCAAAGCCCCATCACGCTTAGACCTTGCGCTACGTTCATACATTTGAATTTGTTCGTTCAACACATCCCACTGCGGTGTAGAAGTTAATTCTTTTACCACATCTAAGTCGGGAAATTTTTTGGGGAACTCATCAGTCAGATTTAATTCTTCATTTATATCGATGCCAGCTAAAATTTTTAACATTCTATGTGCGGTATCACGGTTAAATTCTGCATCAGATAAATTGATTTCTTTAGCTGCGATATCAGACTCTATCTTAACCAAATTGCTACGATTGGCTCGTCCTGCGGACGTTAAACTTTTACGCGCGGCTTGGGCAGCTTCTAAATCTTGTCGAGATATCTCAACAATTTTATCGGTCATTTTGGCTGTCCAATAAATATCCGCAGCACTATAACTAACCTCTCGCCGAGTAACCTCTTTGCCAGACTCAGCCATTTTTATTGCGGCTTTTACGCTTTTAACGGCATTACCGATTTTACCAAAAGTATAAATTGGTTGCGTAACAGAAACCCCAGCCATAAATACGCTGTCCTGCACATCTAAACTAGCAGGAAAGTGTAACGGCTGAGTCAAATATTGCGACAATAAATCATCAAGTTCTGGCGGAATAGATACTTGATATGATTTAGTTGGGTCTTTTACATTAACTAAATTCATATATGTTGCCGTTCCTTCGATCTTGAACCAACGATTAGAATTAGCGACATCTAAACTTGCCTCGGCCTTTTTTACGTTTGCCTCCGCTTTCTTTAAATCTTGGGACTCAGCTAAAATCATTTCAACCGCATCGTTTAGCGTCAAATCCATAGCATAAACACTATTTATCGTCATGAATAAAGATAACAAAAATACAGAACCACAGAATTTACGCATTTTCTAACTCCATCTTTGTCAAAATACCATTTATCGTTTTTAATGATTTTGTTAACGCATCTTCGTCCGAACGAGATAATTTAGAAAACAAATTTTCCATAACAGTACGCATAGTATCTAGCGCCTGAGAAGCAACTTTCTTACCAGCCTCAGTTACTGAATACCAAGTATTACGACGATCTTCTTCGTCAATTTTACGCGCGACCAACCCATCCATTTCAAGCTTTCTAAACGTAGCGCACAAATTTGGCGCCGTTACCATTTCTCTGCGCGCAATATCTTTTAATTTTGCCGCCCCCCCTAAATGCAAACGCACTAAAACGCTTAACTGTTGACGTGGGTAACCAGAAAACACAACCGGATTTTTCTTTAATTTATCCGACAATCTATCAAGAATAAAAATATTGTCTTCTAATAATCTTACGAATTCTTTTCTGGACATTTACAATCCTTTTTATTACTTAATAAAACAAATTCATTAAAAATCTTAACGATTATAAGTTTTAATAAATTAAATGCAAGAGCAAAAATTAAAAATTTTTATTTTTTATTTCTAAAACAGTCACACTAAAAATGTTATTGCAAAAATTGAAAAGATAGATATAATCTTAGGTACTTTTGGGGTGTCGTCTAATGGTAGGACAAGAGATTTTGGTTCTCTTTATCATGGTTCGAATCCGTGCGCCCCAACCAATAATTTAACCCGCCATTGTGCGGGTTTAATTATTGGTCCGTGGCCGCGGTTCGCGACCCGCAACGAACGTTGCTGGTTCGAAAACAAGTGGGTAAGCAAGTAATAACGCGATCGAGCCTTTTACATTTCCTCGCAAGCCTAGGAAATAAACATTTATCTCATTAAACGAACCAAAAACACAATAAAGCTATCTAGTTTTTATACCATTTTCTATAAAAAATCGCTTTTGACCCACGGTATACTTTTTATATCCCTGAGCTTTAAGAGAAGCAAGCGCCCGTCCATACGAAGTGGCAAAACAGTCTGGCAAACAACCTGACAACCAAGAAAAATAAACTTTATATGCATCCCCCAAACAAGCAGAAACTAAATCCGCAGTCGGTCCATAAAAATTATTTTTTGTCACAGCCGAAATTATACTTTCTATCTCAAACGGTAAAAGATCTGGATAATTTTCCGTTAAAAATCTTCGCGCCAAAGCCTCATCTGAAGGTTCAAATTTACTATTTCTGTTTCCTATAATAGCCCCCCATAAAACTACTGCTAATAAAACCGGTAATGGATCTTGACGCAAACTCAAAGCAATGTCTATTCCCATAACCCCTACTTCCGCAATATTGCACAAGCTATTGAAAGCAGATTTATGTTGTGACTCAATCATATCTATCTTAGGTAAGATTTCAGAAAATAATACATTTGAATAATATGATTTTTCTTTTAAAATTTGCCTAAAAGAACTGGGTCTTAATAAAGCTTCCCGCTGTTCCGAAAACAAAGAAAGTTTTTCAACAGAATTTTCAAACTTATTATAAAATTCATAATCTATATTGTCAATTTCAACCTTAGACAAATCTCTTTTACCTTCAGATACAAAAAATTCTTTGTTGTTTTCTCGATAACTTTTATTTGGTATGTTATCTAAATCTAAACGAATTATATTTTCAGGTCTAAAAGGAACATATGAAATATGACCCTTATCCTCAAAATGATTCACATAGTGAAAACCGTCAAAACCGCACGATTCAAAATAATGAATCATTCTTTGTAAAAATAGGTGATATCTATCCGAAGCCTCTTCAGAAGTTTTATTTCTTGAAACTTCATACAAAGAATCTTTTTCTAACTCATTCTTCACATTTTCCCACGAAGTACTTTCAAAAGGAGCTTTAACAATATAATCATATGTAAAATCTAATTTTTCATGTCCTAGATCTTTTATGAAATGGTATAATAACATACTCGAATAAAATCTATAGTTATGCAACGCATTTACGTCCTGCAGTTCATATGTATTTTTTAGCTTTAATTTTACAGGAATTATACGTCCCAAACCTTTTGTACAAGATGCAACGATACGTCCGCCAAGCCCTTCTTCTTTCTTTAGACCATTACTTGCCATTTCTTTCGCCGCATATATAGACCCAAAATGGCTTAAGGGTCTAAAGCGAACGAAATCGTTATAGGTACCATGATAAAAAACAGCATCCTCTGCTAAAAAACGCGTCATTAAAAAACCTTTTCAAGAAATATTAGTACGATAAAAAAAATTGTCAACCCAAAAACGCATCTTTGCGCACAAGCGGTCCTCTTTTTTTCCTTATCAATTTTTCATTTATTACATCCGATATAATCTTCTTCCTAAATTATTTTCTAAACCCAAAACTCATTTACAATTTGCAAATAAATAAATAAATGATAATATGCTATCTGCTTGGTCCCATCGTCTAGCGGTTAGGACGTCAGATTCTCATTCTGAAAACACGGGTTCGATTCCCGTTGGGACTGCCAAAATGTTTATTCGCCACGAAGTGCTAAATAAAGATTTTGTGGCCGGCTCCGCGGAATTGAAGCCGTGCACACGGGTTTGAATCGCAGGCGAGAGGCGAACAAGTGGACGCCGGTGATGCGCGGTACACGCGAACGAGCCAAGGTGACGAAGTATTCCCGTTGGGACTGCCAAAATATTTTATCATAATTATTGACAATTCTATTTTTTGTACTATAATATATTTCAGCAAAGAGATTATCATGTCTAAAAGCAGATCTAATTTTAACAAAATTTTTGCAACAGCTACAGGTGCTACCGTACTTGCTGCAGCTTTTGCGCTATGTTTTATGTCATATATCTTAAACTACGATACGCCTAAAAATCGTAATGAAGAATTATTTCAACAACGTGAATTTGTTCGTTATATGGAAAACGCACAAGACGCTGCCAAAGCAAGCGCTATAGAAAAAGCCCAAAATCTTCCAGATTATAAAAAGCTAAATGAACGAATATTACTTCTAGAAGAAGCCGGCTATAACGCAAGCAACAGCAAAACCTATGCGGCACTAGAACAAAAAGCAGATTCTTTAATTAATGATCAAATATCACAAGATCCTAAATTAAAAGCTATCACGAAAAAAATAAATGAGTCTTACAATCAAATCAAAAGGTTAGAAGCAGATAGCGCCAATTTAGACTCTGTGCAAAATTTGCCAATTAACCAACGTTTAAAAACTAATGGGTTAAAAATCAATTTGGCTTTAAATAAAGCACAAAAGAAAAATTATGAAAACCGTATAAAATCTTTAGAAAAACAATTGCAAAACAGTAAATAAAAAAACGCCTAACAAGGCGTTTTTTAAACCACTTTAAGCAAATCCTTGGCTTGTTCTAACAAATTTATTACCGTATTTAATTGTTGCTCATTAATGCTTGCACCAGTTTTTTGTTGTTGCAAAGCATTGCCCGCCAACGCCTCACCACCACCTTGTACAAAATCATCTGCATTTTTGGGCAAAGCCCCTTCACGCAATAACTTCTTTACGCCAGCGATTGTCATACCATGTTTATACAACAAATCTCTAATTACAACCAATCTATCAACGGTTTCTGCACGATAATATCTGCGACCACCAGCCCCAGTTGTTGGGCGAATAGCGACAGGGAATTGTTTTTCCCAATAACGCAAGGTATGTGCCGGCACAGACAAGCGTTTTGACACTTCATTTATAGATGCAAAATATTCATTATCCATATCAGCACCCCTTGCTTATTATTATTTAGCTTCTGAAATTTCAGCAACTTCTGCGTCTACCTCTGCTTCTTCGCCTTCATCACTAAGGATAGAAATTGCAGAAACCACACGTTCGTTTTCAGCGGTACGGAACAACGTTACACCGGCCGTGCTACGACCTGCAATTCGAACATCCTTAACCGGCGTACGTATTATCTTTCCTCCATCTGTTACCATAATGATATCGTTATCATCTGCAACAGGGAAAGATCCCGCAACAGCCGTATTCTTACCGCCAAGCTTGATGTTTGCAAATCCACCGCCACCACGATGCGTAGTACGATATTCGTAAGAACTTGTACGTTTACCAAAACCATTTTCAGATATCGTTAAGATGAATTCTTCACTTGCCGCCAATTCACGCATTTTTGCATCATCCAAAACCAATGAAGTAGATTCTTCTTCTTCATCTGCTTCTTCTTCAATACCTGTTTCTGCACGGCGTGCTGCCCGGCTTTGCTTTATATAAGCGGCACGAACAGCTGCATCAGATTCACCATGATTCAACATTGCCATACCAATTATACGGTCGTCTTTGCCAAGCGTCATACCGCGAACCCCCGTTGAATTACGCCCAGCAAAAACACGAATTTCTGGGACAGGGAACCTTATGCAACGCCCGCGATACGTCGCCAAGAATACGTCCTGATCTTCATTACATGGCAACACAGAAATCAAAGTATCACCATCATCCAGTTTCATCGCTATCTTTCCATTCGCACGAATTGAATCAAAATCAGACATACGATTACGACGAACAGTACCAGATGCGGTTGCAAACATTAAGAAATGTTCCTTACCAGATGCTTTTACCCTCTCTACGTCCTCTTCTGGAACAGGCAATATTGCCGTTATTGTTTCTCCGTTTTCAAGCGGCAATAGATTTACCAACGGGCGCCCTTTTGCAGCGGCAGCAGCTTCCGGTAATTTATAAGTCTTTAACTTATAACACAACCCCTTTGAACTGAAAAACAACAGTGGTGTGTGAGTATTTGCAACGAACACTTGAACAACATAATCATCATCTTTCGTTGTCATTGCATTACGTCCCTTACCACCACGCTTCTGTGCGCGATATGTATCCAAAGATACACGCTTGATATAACCGGTATTAGATACCGTCACAACCATATCTTCGCGCGCAATCAAATCTTCTATATCAATATCTATTTCTGCATCGGATATTTCCGTACGGCGCGGACTTGCCCAATTATCACGAACCATAGTTGTTTCATCACGAATGATTTGAATAATACGTTCATGACTGCCTAAAATATCCAATAAGTCTTTTATTTGCGCACCTAATTCAACCAAATCTTCGTGCAACTTATCGCGCTCTAAACCGGTCAATCGATGCAACTGTAATTCCAAAATTGCACGGGCTTGATCCTCGGACATATAGAACATACCGTCCTTATATTCCGTATTGGGATCATCGATTAATTGAATATAATTTTCAATATCCGATGCACGCCAACCACGTGAAACCAAAGCTTCCCGCGCGGCATCTGGATTTGCACTGGATTTAATCAATTCAATAACTTCATCTAAATTACCAACCGCAACAGATAACCCCAATAATGTATGCGCACGGTTACGAGCTTTATTCAAATCAAATATCGTACGACGACGAATTACCTCGCACCTAAAATCAATAAAGGCATCCAAAACACCACGAACATTAAATAACATTGGTCGCCCACGATTTAACGCCATCATATTTACAGGAAAATTTGTCTGCATTTCTGTGTACTGGAACATATGATTCAGTACAACATCAGCAATCGCATCGCGCTTTAATTCTATAACGATGCGCAAACCTTCTTTTGAAGATTCATCACGAATTTCTGAAATTCCTTCGATACGCTTATCCTTGCTCAACTCTGCTATCTTCATAATCAATTGGGCTTTATTTACCTGATAAGGAATTTCATCGACAACGATTGCTTGATGGTCATGGAAAGTTTCCATATGCGTTTTTGCACGCACAATTATAGAACCACGCCCCGTTGTATGAGCTTTATATGCCCCCGCCCGTCCCATAACAATTGCCCCAGTCGGAAAATCTGGTCCAGGGATAATTTCAAACAATTCATCATCTGTTAATTGAGGATTATTTAAAATCGCCAAAATACCATTGCAAATTTCACCCAAATTATAAGTCGGAACATTCGTCGCCATACCAACAGCAATACCAGAACCACCATTTACCAAAAAGTTCGGAAACTTTGTCGGCAAAACTACAGGTTCTTGCAAAGTACCATCAAAGTTCGGCTGCCAATCAACAGTATCTTTTTCCATATCGTCCATCATGGACGCCCCAAGTTTAGATAAACGCGCCTCTGTATAACGCATAGCAGCAGCTTTATCACCGTCACGAGATCCAAAGTTACCTTGCCCTTGAACAAGCATTTCTCCCATAGAAAAATCCTGTCCCATACGAACCATAGCCTCATAAATAGAGCTATCCCCATGTGGGTGATATTTACCCATAACATCACCGACGATACGAGCAGATTTTACAGTCGCTTTATTTGCAGGTGCAACGTCATTCATAACATATAAAATACGACGATGAACGGGTTTACAACCATCTCTAACGTCTGGCAAAGCACGGTCAACAATTACCGACATTGCGTAGTCTAAAAAGATTGTCCGCATTTCGTGTTCAAGGGAAGATTGCGGTATTTTTATTTCGTTTACTTCGTTGATATTGTTTGTTTCTGACATACTAGAAAATCCCCTATTTTTAACAAATAAAGAATAGCAAATTTTTTAACTTTCGGTCAAGACATAAACCCTAAAAAAATCATTGACAAAACACTAATTTGTGATACGCTTAACAAGCTATGAAAAGTTTGGAATTTTTAATAAAAGAAGCGCAGAACGAAATAAAAGCTTTCATAAACGAAACAAACAACGACCCTTTCGCGAAAGCTCAGTTAGGAACCATGTTGTGGAGTTTAACAAAACTTGAACAACTGCTTACGACAATAGCTCGCTCAAATCAGCGCGCAAAATAAGGAAAGAAACATGTTTCTACCATTTTGGCGACTTTTTACAGCTTTATTTATATATTACCTGACGCTAGAAGGTTTAAAAAAGCTGGGTTTGATAAAATCTAAATAAAAAGGTTGCGTTTTTATAAAACCTATGATTAAATAGGGGCACAAAAGGATTTTATTATGGCAACAAAACGTACATATCAACCATCCAAGACGCGTCGCGTACGCACACACGGTTTTCGTGAACGGATGGCGACTAAGGGCGG
>CALXNF010000049.1 GCA_944389685.1 uncultured Alphaproteobacteria bacterium
ATATTTTAAATGATTTCGTGCAGCATCAATCTATGTCTTTTTGGACGGGGCGTATGGCCGGAAAAATAAATTCACAGATAAATTATGTTGCTACTGGATTTAATGTTGTTGATAACTTTTTAGAGATATTCGGTTCTTTGCTTGTCATCATGATAAACGTGGGGCTAATATTAGAAATAAATTTATATGTAGCGTTTGTTTTTGCATTTGTTTTTGTATTTCGTTTAATATACGGAATTTCTTTAATGAAACCTATGAGCAAAGCCGCTAAAACGGCAAGTGAAGAAAATAGTTCTTTGGCTGGTAAGGTGGTAGATAGCCTTTCTAATTATTCTGTAGTAAAGTTATTTGCCGCGGCAGATGCAGAGCGTCAATATTTACAACCCGCCCGTAAAAAGTCTATTGTTGCACGTATATATGCCACTTTCGTTCAGCGTTGGTTTTGGAGTATTCCGAACTTTGTATGGGATATAGCGTTTGGGGTAACTATGATTATGTGTGTGATTATGTTCGCACGTGGTAATATGATGATATCTGAAATTGTGTTTACTGTTTCTGTTTTCTTTAATGTTATGGGAATGATAAGCCGCATTATAGGCCAGATACCGACGATCGTTGATACGTTAGGAAGCGCAAAAAAATCTTATGATGAATTGAACGTAGAACTAGCAATAAAAGATATTGATAACGCAGCAGATTTAGTCGTGAAACATGGAAAAATAGAATTTAGAAACGTTTGGTTTAAATATAAGCGGAAATGGGTTTTGCGCGATTTTAGTTTGATAATTAATCCAGGGGAACGGGTAGGTTTGGTCGGATCTTCTGGTGCCGGTAAAACGACATTAGTAAATTTGTTGATGCGATTTTATGATCCGACGCGTGGGGAAATACTTATAGACGGACAAAATATTCGAGATATTTCGCAGGATTCTTTGCGTAAGAATATATCTTTTATTCCGCAAGATCCGGCAATGTTTAATCGCACAATACGTGAAAATATTGCTTATGGTGAACCGAACGCTACTAATGCGCGGATTCGTCAGGCCGCGCGTCGTGCTGCTGCAGACGAGTTCATTACGGCAACTGAAAAGAAGTACGAATCTGAGGTAGGAGATAGAGGTATAAAATTATCTGGGGGGCAACGGCAACGTATCGCCATTGCTCGTGCGTTTTTAAAAAATGCCCCTATATTGGTTTTAGACGAAGCGACCTCTGCCTTGGACAGTGAAACAGAGGTAGCCATTCAGAAGTCTTTTGATGAATTAGCGCAGGGTAAGACGACGATTGCCATTGCGCATAGATTATCTACCTTACGTAATATGGATAAAATCGTCGTTTTAGATGACGGGCAGATTGTAGAACAAGGAACGCATAATTCGTTGATACGGAAGCGTAACGGTGAATATGCACGTTTGTGGAAAATGCAATCCGGTGGTTTTCTACGCGGATAAAATAAGATATAAAATCTGTTTTTATTAGGTTCGTTTTTGTGGTATAATAGTGTATCATGAAATGTAGGAACCTATTTTTATTACCGTTTTTGTCGTGTCTTTTTTTAGGCAGCGCAAGTGCTAACTGGGAATATGCAGGTTATTACGTTGGCGAAGGGGCATATGAAGATGACGGAAGTCGCTTTATAGTATCTGTTCGTGGCGGGGCATCTTTTGGCTTTGGAACAATAAAAAATGAAATAGGTGAATTGACTCCGTTATATTATATGAGTCCGGATGGAAGCACGATAATGTCCGAGCTTGGGTATTATCAATGTACTGACAGGGGCGAGTGCGGTGATTATATACCTGCCGGGTATGTAAATTTAGGTAGTTTGCCGGCAACCAAGGATTTCGAATCTTTTGGTTTTGCAGCAGGTGCAAGTTTAGGTTGGACAGTGCCTAATACCCCACAATGGCGTTTGGAGTTAGGTTGGGATCATATTGCAGAAAGTGAATATAATGCTTCTCCTTTTGTTGATGGTGAAGGCGTTTTGTTTGGCGGAGAAGCAGAAGGGGCGATCGCCAGAATTTCTAGTGGCGCGGTTCAGTCAAAGGTTGAAACGGATATAATCAGCGTTATGGCTTTTTATGACTTTTATGATGGTCTGCAGAAACCTTTGCGTCAAGCGATTCCATATGTTGGTTTCGGTGTTGGGTATGCCGATATAAAAACAACGTTGCAACTATCTGACCCGTATGGCGATTTGTCTGGTATTTATGAGCTTTTGCCTTATGGGGTAAAAGAACAAGATGATTCCGTAATTCAATTTTATCGTTCTGAACTAAGTTCTGGTAACGTTGCTGGATTGTTGGCGTTTGGTGTTTCGTATGGTATAACGGAAAATATGTTTTTTGATATGGGGGCGCGCCTTGCCTATGTTCCTAAAATTCGTTGGGCATTAAGTAATGAAGATGGAAGTCAGCATCGTGATTGGTTTAGTGCGGAAAATAATATTTATGCAAATATAATGCTTAGTGTCAGGTTCGAGTTCTAATAAAAAACCGCGGTTCGCGGTTTTTTATTTTACACCATATTTTCCACGATTTATAGGTCTGTAAGACAGGGCCTCGCTTAGGTCAGATATATCTATCTCCTCTGAATTGCGTAAATCTGCGATGGTTCTGGCAATACGTTTTATACGGTTATAGCCACGCGCAGATAACCCAAGTTTTTCTGCTGCGGTATTTAGAAATTGGGTTTGTTCATCGGATAATTTTGCAAAAGTGTCTAATTCGGCACCATCTAGTTGGGCGTTGGGTTTACCTTGTCGTTTTATTTGTGTTGCTCTTGCCGATGTTACGCGTGCCCGAATTTGGCTGCTGGTTTCTTGTTTAGAAGTGTCGTTTTCTTTCATTTCCCATGGGTTTACGGCATCAACATCTACGTGTAAGTCTATCCTATCTAATAAAGGACCAGATATTTTATTTTGATAGGCTTCTGCACATCTTGGCGCGCGAGAACAAGAAAGTGCTGCATTCCCTAAATGCCCGCAAGGACATGGGTTCATCGCGGCAATTAATTGGAAGCGAGCAGGATAGGTAGCTGTACGTTTCGCACGGGCAATCATTATTTTCCCAGCTTCCATAGGTTGCCGTAAAATTTCTAGGGTTGTTCTATTAAATTCTGGAAGTTCGTCTAAAAATAATACGCCATTATGGGCTAAAGATATTTCTCCTGGTTTGGCGTCTGCGCTACCGCCTGCCAACGATACAGCACTTGACGTGTGATGTACGCTACGAAACGGTCGCGTGGTTATAAGAGATTTGTCATTTAATTGACCAGCAATTGAATATATGATGGATGTTTCCAGTATTTCTTCTGGTGTCATTTCTGGAAGTATAGTTGGCAACCGTGATGCCAACATAGTTTTACCAGAGCCTGGGGGGCCGACCATTAACATTGCGTGTCCACCTGCAGCTGCAATTTCTAAAGCTCGTTTTGCCGCTGTTTGCCCGTGTACTTCGGACATGTCTAAATTAGATTTTTGCCCGCTTTCTAAATTTGGTGTTTCTGGCAGGGGCAGAATTTGTGTGCCCTTGAAGTGATTTATTAATTCCAGCACATGAAATGGTGCCAGAATATTTGTATGTCCTGCCCATCTTGCTTCAGAACCTTGGTCGCCTGGACAAATTATTCCGTAATTATGTTGGTTCGCCCAAACGCTGGTGGGTAAGATGCCGTTTGTTTTTACGATTGTTCCGCTTAAGCCCACTTCACCCACAATTATATATTTGTTTAGCTCTGCTTCTGGTAGTATCCCGATTGCACATAATATTCCGCACAAGATTGGTAAATCAAATTGAGAACCTGTTTTTTCTACGTCGGCTGGAGATAAATTTACGGTTAATCTTTTCGGGGGTAAAGAAAGGTTCAAAGCAGATAAAACATTTCGTATTCTTTCTGCAGATTCTTTTACCGCACGATCGGCCAGACCTATTATATTAAATTCTGGTTTAGCCAATCCCGAAGATAGTTGAACCTGCACCTCAATAGGTGTTGCATCCATACCATTAAATATGACAGAATTCAAAGAAATCATATCTGTATATTAAAACTTGCGCAGAATCAATTCAAGTTATAAAATGGTGCCAGTAAAAAGGTGAAAAGGATGCCCATTAATAAGAAATCTAACGTTGCGCGTGATTGGTTTAATACGATATTTTATGGTGCGCTGATAGCAATTGCTTTTAGAAGCTTTCTATTAGAGCCCTTTAACATACCTTCGGGGTCAATGATACCAACGTTGCACGTTGGGGATCATATATTTGTAGAAAAGTGGCCTTATGGGTATTCTCGTTATTCTTTTCCTTTTGGTTCTTGGCATTTATGGGACGGCAGATTTTTCGGTCATGAACCAGAAGTTGGTGACGTAATAGTATTTCGTAATCCGATTAATGAATCTCAAGATTATATAAAGCGTTTGATTGGTAAACCTGGTGATACCATTCAGATGATAGATGGGCGTTTGTATATAAACGGGGAAATCGTTCCACGTGATAATCCTAGGCCATATATAATAGCTACGCTTCCGAAAGCGTTGCGCAGTGCAGGTTATCATATTCCTGAAAAGAATATGATGATAAAAGGGAATAAAATATGGGTAGATAATAAACCCGCAGAATTTAATTATACGATTGAATATAAAGATGATAAATTTTGTCGTGTAAACGATTGGGCATGTGGGGTTTTTGAAGGAATAGAATATACTGAAACGTTACCTAATGGGGTGCAGCATAGTATTGTTGAAATGGCCGATGATGCGCCATTGGATAATACAATGATGTTTACAGTTCCTGAAGATCATTATTTCTTTATGGGGGATAATCGTGATAACAGTGGGGATAGTCGTGCTGATATAGGTTACGTTCCGCGTGATAATGTTTTAGGACCGGCTTGGTTTATATGGTATTCACATAATTATTATGCACCTATGATATCCGTATGGAATTGGGGAAATAAGATGCGCTGGGACAGGTTTGGTATGGGGATTTAAATTGTTGAAAATAAAATATGATTTTAAGAATCCGAAATTATTAGAGTTAGCTCTTACACAGAGTGGGGTGGATTCCAAGCATAATAACGAGCGTTTAGAATTTATCGGCGATAGGGTACTTGGTTTATCTGTTGCTGTATTATTATATGAAATGTTCCCAGAAGAGCATGAAGGTGATTTGGCGCGTCGTCATGCGATGTTGGTATCGACGGAAACGTTGGCAAAAGTTGCGCAAGAATTTGGGGTTGATAAGTTAGTTCGGCATGGCCATATGACGGCAGGGCGTAATAAACACATGTATGCAGATGCGATGGAGGCTGTGCTTGGGGCAATATTTCTTGATGGTGGTTTTGACGTTACGAAAGATATAATATTTGATAAATGGCGTATATTGGCGGCAGAAGACGTAACGGCACCGAAAGATGCGAAGACTGCTTTACAGGAATTGGTTCAAAAAAACGCTGCAGGCGCATTACCTGTATATGAGTATCTAGATGCTTCTGGTGCATCGCATAAACCTGTTTTTAATGTGAAAGTTTCTGCGATGGGAAAAACTGCGTTTGGTAGCGGGGCATCTAAAAAGGCAGCAAGTATAGCTGCTGCGGAAGAGTTATTGAAAATTCTTGCAATTTAAGCTTTTCCCGTATAGAATTAGCGCAAAATAAAGGACGAATTAATGTTTACAATATTGCTGGTTTTATTGATAATCGTTTCTGTTTTAATGATTTGTTTAATTCTTTTACAGAAATCAGAGGGCAGCGGTATGTCTGGTTCTTCTGCAGCATCAATGTTTGGTGGGGCGTTGACTGGGGCAGCGGCTGGTAATTTTTTAACTCGTGCGACTGCGTGGTTGGCTACGATATTTTTTATCTTATGCGGGTTGTTGGCCTTGGTTTCTTCAAAGTCAGATATTGCGCGTCAAGAAAGCGATTTGCGTCAAGAATTGGTAGAACAGGGCAATGTATCTGCACAAACTGTGATGCCAGATAGCTTAGAAACAGAAACTATACCAAGCGTTCCAGAAACTAAATAAAGAAAAACCGCCATTTTAGGCGGTTTTTATTTTTTAGTTGTTTTCTTTTTTGTTGAGGCTTTTTTTACTGTTGCTGGTACCGGTTCTTTTGCCGTAAATTCTTTTTTGAATTCTTTGTATAACATAACAATGCAGGCATAGGCAATAACCGCGCTAAATGCCGTTATTAAGCCAGGAATTAAACCGTCTGAAAAAAATGCGAATAGTATAATCGCAAGTATCATTACAACAGTGTACCCAACGTTTTTACCAAAAACGCCTAAGATTCTTTCAAAAGTGCTCATAATATTTCCTTTCGTTTTAGTGTACGAATTATATCATATTTTAACAAAAAAATCTATAAAAAACAGTCGCAATAAATGCGACCGCTTTTTTTTGAGATATTGTTATAAAATGACTTGCCCTCCGATACGAGCCGTCCCCGGCAGCGGACCAAACGAGGAATTAGGTGTAACATAAATATTGCCTGTTACTGTAAATTCTCCGGCAAATTGTAAAAGCCCCATGTTTCGTAGATATAAATCACCTTCTATAATAACGCCACAAGGTAAAGTATATTTACGCATATTTTGTAAAAATAAGTTGCCTTTAATTACATCGCCTGTTTTTAACATAGTTGCAGCACCGCGACTGTCGATTATTATATCTCCGTACATTACGTTGTTTGCCCGTGCCGTTTGTTTTATTGCAACTTTGTCAGGATATGCACGAATTACATTTATTGGTTCTTCGATATATTGGCGATTTGAATTGCGATGTAATGGTAATGAGGCGACCTTTTTTACCGCTCTTTTGCGAACTATTTTTGGTTGCGTTTCTTTTGAAACTACGTATTGTTGTGCAGGAAGTGTTTCTTGGTTTTTTGCTATTATAATAACATTTTTTTTGCTGCAACCAATTATATCTATTATAAGCATTGAAAATAAAACAATTATAGCAGATAAAAGAGTGATATTAACCAAGCCGATTAAATCAATGCTGCGAACCCAAAGCCAAAATTGTCGGCACCAATTTGCTATTTTGCGGAAAGGCTTTTTTACCGTTTCTAAAAGTTTTGACCAAAAAGAATTTTTCTTTGTAGCTTTTTTTGCGCCCTTTTTTACAGCGTTTTTACGGTTTATACGGCGTGTGGCCAAATTCATTTTCAAAGCTTTAAACATTTTTTCACCTTTGTTCATTTGTTATTAATATAGCCCAAAAAATATATTTGTCAAGTCAATTTGTCAAATGTTTATCTGGAACTTTGACGGGGTGCTTTTTGTGGGGTATAATTTATAAATCATGAAAAAAAGAATATGTTTTTTTATTCTGGCTTTGACAGGCTGCGTCGCTGATAAAAATGTGTTTGATGATTTTATATATTCTCCTGTGGCTACAAAGTATTTTGAAATTGCAACGTGGCAAAAACTTACAAATTCTTGTTCGCCGGTACATATTTACATAGAGGGGGATGGGAATGCTTTTGATGTTTATGGTTATCCAACTACAGATCCGACCCCAAAAGGAAGGTTTGTTAGAGAATTAGCCACTTCTGATAATGCGGAAAATGTGGTTTATATGGCCAGACCGTGCCAGTTTATATGTTCGGAAAATTGTAATCAGCGCGATTGGACTGGGGGCAGATTTTCTGAAAAGGTTATAGATTCAATGGCGGAAGCTATCAGAAAAGTTGCAAAGGGTAGAGAAATAATATTAATCGGTTATTCTGGTGGTGCGCTGTTATCAGGTTTGATAATTCAGAATAATGAAGATTTGATGGTGAAAAAATGGGTTACCATAGCCGGGGTTTTAAACCATTCTGCATGGACCGAGTATTTTAATGATAGCCCGCTGTCAGATTCAATAGACCTTGACGAATTGCCGAATGTGCCGCAGTTGCATTATGTCGCTGAATATGATAAGGCAGTACCGTTGGAGCTTACTTATCGTTTTGCGAATATGGATGACATAATTGTCGTCCAAGGGGCAACCCACGGAAATTTTGGTGACTTAAAATTAGATTTATATACGAATTAGACTGTTGACAAAAGACATATTTTGTACTATCATATGTTTTATATGAAGAATGAAACCACAATTTTACCTATTTTTAATCAGGCGGAGGAATCTGTTTGGTATAATTTTTTGTGTATTCGAGATAATGCAACCCAACATGTGGCTAAAAGCGTAATGAGCCCAAAAGATTATGAATTGGCCATGGCAGATTTAGAAAGTTCATGGAAACGTCGCAGCTTTAATTTTGCTTTTGGTGCATATGATGATAATGCTATGGTTGCTTTTATACAGGGTGATTGTGTTAATAATGTTGCTACTATACGTAGTTTATATGTATTACCAGAATACATGAAACAAAAACTTGGCAGTAGGTTATTAAAAACTGCAGAAAAGGCCGCCTGCTTTGGGGCCCGCTCATTAGATTTAGTATCATTAGTAAATGCACAAAAATTTTATGAGTTTCATAATTATACGGCTATTGCCAAAGGTAGTAACCATTATATAAAATCTATAAATAATCAAATGCGGGCTCGCAGTATGGTATTCCCCGTTTTTAAAGCTACAAAAAGCATAACTTATGCGTGTAAAGAGATTGCTAAATTATATGGGGATACTTTTGATGCTTCATATGTTAATCAGCGTCATTTGCCAATGTTTTTATATCTCGATGCATTTGGTGAAATCAATGGTTTTGCGGTTGAAAAATATGATTTAAAAACACCTTTCATAAAAACATATGTGAAACCGGGATATTTAAGTAAATATATAAGTCAGAACCTAGAGCGTGCTTTTAAGGAATTTAAAGCTTTACGCAGTAAGTCTTATTAAATATATAAGAAGCCAGGAAATGGAAAAGAATAAAAAATTAAATTTTGGTTTAATGGATATACCTTTGTCGTGCAGTATGTTTTTAGAACCGGCTTTAAATAAATATGTCCACAACATTGCTCCATTGTCAAAAGATATAAAAAATTTTGTACATGAATGGAATTTAGCACTAGTTGACATTATAAAAACTCCTAAATATAAAGTACATCTTGGTGAAATAGGGAAGAAATTTTATCTGGGACTTTGAATTCTGTTATTGCAATGGGGGTGCTACCTTATATCGATATTGAAGGGCAGGTGTCTTGTTTAAAATTCATAAATAAGAACTTTCCAAATTTTCTGATAGAGATAAAATACAACAATAATTCGTCTACGACTGGTGAAAATGTATTTGATTTAAATAAGTTACAAAAATTAAAGTTGGACGTAGAAAATGCAAACACCTTAGAAACGACTATGATACGAAACTCGCTAAGATATTTGCATCGTTTTATAGCGGCCATGCCAGATAAACGGTATTTTTTAAAAAATGATAGAAGTTTGTTTTTAAGTAGATAAAAGAACCGCCAAATGGCGGTTCTTTTATTGTTTATAGTTGCAGTTACTTTCAAAAATGTATGTTCCCGTGGAATCGTTAAGTTCTATATTTGCTTTTATAAAACAATCTGTAATAGAGCTTCCACCTGGTGCAACAAATAAATTCCGCTGGGTAAAAGCGTCCACCCCACCTAACGTCGGACATTTAGTGCATCCAGTACAGTTTCTAGTTCCTTCTAGAGTAGGAAGGTTGTTGCAACTTGCTGTTCCGTAATAACCGTCCGCACAGGAAAAATGCCAGGTTGGCTCGCACATACAGGTTTCTGTATTACATACCCATGGGTCGGCCATGGCATAACCTGGATCTGCTGTCAGGTTTTCGTACGAAAGAAGAGGACTCGTAGAACATCCATCACACGTTCCGTCACAATCTGGTTCTGGCTCTGTGCCGCCACCAGAACTTTCTTTTACGCAAGAATATACTGTTGGGGAATTAGAACAACCTTCTACTTGAGCGATATGTTGTTCTAGTTTGTAACCAGATACGCACTCCGTACACCATTTTATACATGTATCTTTAAGGCAAGTAATAGCTTGCTTAGTACAATAAGTTGGGTTGGTAAAGTTTAGTGTTTTTGTGCATTCGTTTGGATCACAGTTCGTACAGAACTCCGCCAAAGATGGGGTTGGTGTAGTTGCCAAGGCAGATAAAAATGCAATAATTATAAATATATTCTTTCTCATTTCATATCCCTTTACATTTCTAACTAAGACTTAGTATATAAAAAGCTAAAAAAGAATACAATAAAAAACGTTGCCATTCGGCAACGTTTTTTATTTTTTGTTTACATCATGCCTGGCATTCCGCCGCCCATTTGTGGGGTTGGCTTTTCTTCTGGAATTTCAGACATAACTGCACCTGTTGTCAGCAATACACCTGCTGTGCTTGCAGCTGCTTGAATCGCTGTCTTTACAACCTTTGCCGGATCAATAATACCAGATTTCATCATATCAACGTATTCGCCCGTCTGTGCGTTATATCCAAAATTATAGTCTTTGGATTCCATGACTTTGCCAACAACGATTTCACCGGATACACCAGCGTTCTCTGCAATCTGGGCACATGGTGCAACCAATGCACGACGTACAATATCAATACCTACATTCTGGTCTTGATTTGCACCGGTTAATTTATCCAAAGCCGATATCGCACGAACCAAAGCAATGCCACCACCTGCAACGATGCCTTCTGCAACCGCAGCACGGGTCGCCGCCAATGCGTCATCTACGCGGTCTTTCTTTTCTTTTACTTCTACTTCTGTCATACCACCAACTTTGATAACCGCAACGCCGCCAACCAACTTAGCCAAGCGTTCTGCAAGTTTTTCTTTATCATAATCGCTTGTGCTGGTTGACATCAGTTTACGGATTTCGTCTGCACGGGCTTCTATCGCTTTCTTATCGCCGCCGCCCTGTGCCAATAAAGTAGAATCTTTCGTTACAACAATTTTCTTAGCAGTGCCAAGTACATCCGTTGTGATGTTTTCAAAAGTCATGCCCATATCATCGGATACAACCGTTGCGCCTGTGACAGCGGCAATATCTTTCAGCATTTCTTTACGTCTGTCACCGAAGCCTGGTGCTTTTACTGCGCATACTTTTAACCCACCGCGCAACTTGTTTAATACCAATGTCGCCAAAGCTTCAGATTCAACATCTTCTGCGATAATCAACAATGGACGACCAGATTGTGCAACCGGTTCCAAAATAGGCAACAAAGCCTGCAAACCAGTAATCTTTTTTTCAGAAACCAAAATTTGTGCACCATCTAGTTCCGCTAACATTTTTTCGCTGTTAGTTACAAAATATGGGGACATAAAACCTTGGTCGAATTGCATACCTTCTACGACATCAATTTCTGTTTCTAAACCTTTTGCTTCTTCTACTGTGATAACACCTTCTTTGCCGACTTTTTCCATGGCACCAGCGATTTTTTCACCGATTTCAGAATCTGAATTCGCCGAAATAGTCGCAACCTGTGCAATTTCAGCGCTGTCTTTTACTGGGCGCGCGTGTTTTTCAATGTCTGCAACAACCGCTGCTGTTGCCATATCTATACCTCGCTTTATATCCATAGGGTTCATACCTGCTGCAATTACACGACGACCTTCACGAATAATCTTTTGCGCCAATACAGTCGCTGTCGTTGTGCCGTCACCAGCATCATCACCAGCTTTTTTAGCAACTTCTTGAACCATGCGGGCACCAATGTTTTCTTGAGGGTCTTTTAAAGATACTGCTTTGGCAACGGTAACCCCGTCTTTTGTAGCAGTGGGTGCACCGTAAGATTTATCAATAACAACTGTGCGACCTTTGGGACCCATAGTAATTTTTACTGCATTGGCTAATTTATCAACGCCCGCTGCTAATTTATCTGTATCAAAAACAATTTCTTTTGCCATAATTCGTCCTTCCTTTATTTTAAAATGCCTAATATGTCAGTTTCTTTTATTAATACATAATCTTTCCCGTCTATTTTTACTTCGTTTGCTGATGCAGCCCATTTAGCAAAAAGAACTGTATCATTAACTTTTACCGACATAGGAATTCTGTCATCGCCGTCAAAAGCCCCGTCGCCAACTGCAATTACGCGACCGCGAGATGGTTTTTCTTTTGCGTTATCAGGGATTATGATTCCACCGGCTGTTTTATTTTCTTCTTCGATACGTTCCAACAGAACATAGTTGTGTAAGGGTTTAAACATATTTAATTCTCCTTGTTTTCTGTCTGCTTCTGGGCATAAATATAGTGCGGCAAAACTTGATTTCAAGGGCTTGATTTTATACCTTGCACGTGATATTCTGCAATCTAATAAAAAGGGGGAAATATGTACGATAAGAATAATGTTTTCGCAAAAATAGTAAGAAACGAGATCCCGCGTGAAGCGATTGTAGAAAACGACTATGCGTTGAGTTTTAACGATATAAACCCGTTATTTGAAAAGCACGTTTTAGTTATTCCCAAAGGCGAATACGAAAATATATTAGATTTTACGTTAAATGCCTCACCGGAAGAGCAAGCTGGTTTTTGGAAATGTTTTAAAGAAACCGCAGAAAAGCTAGGAATCTGTGAAAACTTTAATGTGCTGGCGAACGCCGGTGCAAACGCGCCTTTCGTAAAACAATCAGTCTTTCATTTTCATTTACATTTAGTTTGTGGTGCGAAGAAACCGGGGCTTAAAAATTTATTGGAAGAATTATGATTGTAAATGTTCGTGTAATACCGCGTGCGCGCAGAAATCAGATTACTGTAGATGCAGATGGTACTGTGCGGGTTCATACAACTGCCGCCCCAACTGACGGGGCGGCTAATGACGCGGTAATAAAAATGCTGGCCAAGCATTTTGATGTGCCAAAGACCAGTATTAAAATTATTCGCGGGCATACTTCCCGCGATAAAATTATAGAATTTTAGTATTCTAAGATTTTTTTAAATAGTTCTTTTGTCGTATTTGCCCCATGAATGTTATAATCATGAATGCTTTCAATGAAACCGTTTTTTTGCATATGAATGAATAAGCGTACAAAAGGTATCCAGAAGCCAGAAGTATTTAGAAAGAATAAAGGTTTCTTTGATTCACCAATTTGCTGCATTGTCATTATGTCTGTTAATTCGTTTAGTGTTCCGATGCCCCCAGGTAAAATGATGAATGCATCAGATAATTCAATCATTTTTTGTTTTCTTTCGTTAACGCCGTCAACGATTTCCACTTCTACGCCGGTATGAACGGGCTCTTGCTTTTCGATGACGTTTCTAGTTGATACGCCAACCACACGTCCACCAGCATCTAATGCAGCCGTTGCAACGGTACCCATCAACCCTACATCTCCACCCCCGAACACCATATGTATATCATTTTGGCCCAAGAATTCCCCGACGGTCACAGCATCACGTGCAAAAACGGGGTTCGTACCAAATTGATGACCGCAGTATACCGCAATAGACTTTAATTTTTTTGACATAACTTATTTTCCCTTTATTTTTGCGAATTATAGCATAAAATAAATCCATTATGAATCAAAACTTTTTAAATTTTATGCAGAACTATAGCGGACAGAAAATGGCCGTTGCCGTTAGCGGCGGGGTAGATTCCGTATGCTTGTTGTGTTGGTTAGCAGAAATTGGTGCAAATGTCATTTGTTTACATGTAAATCATGGATTACGCGCTAATGCAGAGATTGAAACACAATATGTACAGGATTTATGCAAGAAATTAAAATTACCATGTAAAATCTTTTATTGGACTGGGGAAAAACCTTCCTCGGGGATAGAAGCTGCTGCCAGGGAAGCAAGATATAAATTTATGACAGATTTCTGTCATGAAAATGGCATAGAAATTTTACTGACTGCACATCAGGCCGATGACCAGATTGAAACGTTTTTGATGAATTTGGGACGAGGAAGCGGTTTATACGGGTTGGCGTCGATGCGTCGTGTGACATATAGGGATGGGATCAAAATTGTGCGACCTTTATTATATGTTCCAAGGGCGGAATTAAAGCAATATTGTGATAAAAACGGTGTTAAATACTTTTTTGATGAAATGAATAGTGACCCGCATTATACACGTGTTCGTATTCGTCAGAATAGACATTTGTTGTCTGAAAAACTTGGTATTAGTGATGCCAGGATTTTATTGGCGGTTCAGAATCTAGGTCGTGTCCGAGACGCGTTAGACGAAGAAATTGCGGAAAAAGTGAAAGAAGTTGTAAATAATTGTCGTGCTATATTTTCTGATTCTTTTCTATTT
The DNA here is from genome assembly GCA_944389685.1 of uncultured Alphaproteobacteria bacterium. Taxonomy (GTDB): domain Bacteria; phylum Pseudomonadota; class Alphaproteobacteria; order Rs-D84; family Rs-D84; genus Enterousia. The sequence continues at coordinate 14,191 of CALXNF010000049.1, forward strand.
GACCTTGCCCCCGATATTAGATTAAAGTTTCTGGGAACGTTGATTCAAAAAATTGGGGGGGACGAGTATCAACCACGCTTGAATTCGTTATCAAATGCACTAGATAAACTTCAGTATGATTGTAAATTTACGCTGGGGCATTGTACGTTGCGCAGGCTTGGACAAAAAATTTTAGTCGTACCAGAAGGAACAAAAACAAGTTTTAGGACAAGACATGGAAAACCAAAATCAGAAAGACCAAAAAAAGAAGAGTAATTTTTTTCGTGGCAGAGATAGTGGAAATATATTTCTAATAATATTTGCATTATTGTTTGTATTTATGATAGGACGTACTTTTATGGGCGGGGGGGGCGCACCACAGTTATTTAACGGTGGGCAACAGGTGCAACAACCGGTAGAATTGACATTTTCTGACGTTCTGCGTCGTGCACCAGAAATAAAGACTATGGAAATCAGGGGCAGTGATGCGGCAGGAACACTTACTGATGGCACGCCATATACGGCAACGATTACATATGACCCTGAGTTATTAAGTCAAATTGCTGAAAATGGTGCGACAATTTCAATTGATACGTCAAAAACGTGGGTGGATTATTTAGGTACTTGGGTACCGATTTTAATGGGGTTGTTTTTTATTTGGTGGATTTTCCGCGGGTTTAAGATGGGGGCGGGTGGTTTAAGCCGCAGTTTGGCACAACAAAATCCGACAAAAATTACAACGGGTAAAACGAAGACGACATTTAAAGATGTTGCGGGTATTGATTCTGAAAAACAAGAGTTAATGGAAATCGTAGATTTCTTGAAAGACGGTAAAAAATTCCGCGACGTTGGTGCGCGTGTTCCGCGTGGGATATTGTTGTCAGGAGAACCTGGAACAGGTAAGACTTTGCTGGCGCGTGCCATTGCTGGTGAGGCAAATGTACCGTTCTTTGCGGCGTCTGGCAGTGATTTTTCTGGGATTATTGTTGGTTTGGGCGTTGCAAAGATTAAAGAAATTTTTGATATGGCAAAGAAAAATGCCCCGTGTATATTGTTTATTGATGAAATAGATGCGATTGGGCAGCGACGCAGTACGCATTCTTATAACGATCAAGACCGTGAACAAACTTTGAATCAACTATTGATAGAAATGGACGGTTTTGCAAATGATACGGGAATTATAGTAATCGGGGCGACTAATCGTGCAGATATGTTAGATCCTGCATTATTGCGACCAGGGCGCTTTGATAGACAGGTTTATATTGAACTGCCAGATTTATCTGGACGTCGCGAGATATTAGACTTATACGCTAAAAAGGTAAAGGTTTCCGATGATGTAAACTTGCAAGATTTGGCGCGTGGCACGACAGGATTTTCAGGCGCAGATTTGGAAAACTTATTGAACGAAGCGGCTTTACATGCGGTTAGAAACGGACGTAAAGAAATTTCGCAGATTGATGTGGAAGAGGCGCGAGATAAGATATTAATGGGACCACGTAAAGTCCGTAAAATGCGCCCAGAAGACATCAAATTGACGGCGTATCATGAGGCAGGTCATGCGTTTGTAAGCATAATGTATGCGGATATCACAGATCCAATTCACAAAGCTACAATTATACCGCGTGGTCGTGCGCTAGGTATGGTTCAGCACTTACCAATTGATGACAAAGTATCAATGACAATAGCGGAAGTGCGGGCTAATTTAGCAATTGCTTTGGCTGGACGTAGTGCCGAAGAAGTATTTTTTGGTGCCGATAAGATTACAACTGGTGCTGAAAGCGACATTGCCATGGCGACGCGTTTGGCGCGGTATTCTATCACGACAGCAGGTCTATCACCTAAATTAGGTTTGGCGGCGATAAATCAGGTGGATTCATTGGGTACGCGCAGCGCACTAGAAAATGCGTCTGAAAAGACGGCGCAGATGGTGGACGAAGAGGTTCGGGCTTGGTTAGATGTTGCTCATGCTGATGCGACTAAAATGTTGTCAAAGAATAAAGATACTGTTCGTAAATTAGCAGAAGAATTACTGGCTCGTGAAACTTTGACTGGTGAAGAAATTAAACAGATTGTTTTGGGAAAGAAATCTGCTAAGAAAGCAGCCCCTAAAAAAGTGAAGAAAGATGCCGGAAAATAATATAGACCCGAAATTTGAAGTTTTGCATATGCCACCAGAAAATACTAATTCTGTATTGGTGAGCCTCGGTGGTGATGCAGTTATATTTGATGCGTGGGGAAATGCAATTGATTGGGAAAAACTGCTTGAAACACGCGGGCTTCGTTTAAGGGGTATATATTCTACGCATGGACACGGTGACCATATATCTGCAGCGCCGGCGCTGTCAGAAAAATATGATGTGCCGTGGTATATGAACAGTGAAGATAATGTATTGATTGGTTGGTCTAATGGATTGCTGAAATATTTTGGTTTGCCATTGATAGAGGGCAATTATCGTCAACCAACGGATATAGAAGCAGGTGTAATAGAAATATTACCGGGGGTAGAAGTAGAGATAATTGAAACTCCGGGTCACACACCTGGTGGTATATCTTATTATTTCCCAGATTTTGGGATTTTGTTGACGGGTGACACATTATTTCGCGATGGCATAGGTAGGTATGACTTACCTGGTGGTGATATGAACGCGTTGTTTCAATCTATATCAAAGCTAAAGGAGCAGAATTTTCCCGATGAAACATTTGTTGTCCATGGGCATGGAAGTGACTCAATTATAAAGGACTTGAAAAAAACAAATGAGTATTTTTCGTAATTTATTTTATCGTGTTGATTTTTTTTATGTTTTTTCTTAATATCATTTGTATGATTACTTTTAGGAGTTAATATGTCAGAAGTCGGTCTTTCAGTAGTTTTGCCTGTTTATAACAAAGAAAAATTCATCGCAAAGTGTTTGGAACATTTGATTTATCAGACTTTTAAGAATATAGAAATAATAATAGTTGACGATGGATCCACAGATAACTCGGCGAAAGTTTATTCAGAATATGCAAAGAAAGACAAAAGAATTAAGATTTTAAAACAGGAAAATTCAGGTGCTGCGAACGCAAGAAATAATGGATTACGAAAAGCGAAAGGGAAATTTATCCATTTTATGGACGCAGATGATTTTATTAATTTGGATTATTATGAAAAGATGCTTGATGCAGCGATTAAAACGGGGGCAGATATAGCGTGTAGCGAGGTTAATGAAAAGGGTTATGCTTTTCCCAATTTTAAAAGTATGGAAATATTAATTTCTCAATCAGAAAAGTTTTGGAAAACAAGAGCGAATAGATTAAGACCTGCATGGCGATTTTTATTTAAAAAGAGCTTTTTAGATAAGTTTGATATAAAGTTTCCAAAGGATGTTTTTACCGGTGAAGATGGTTATTTCGTAGCGCAAGCGGTTGCGAACGCTAATAAAGTAGTTACTGTGCCTGGGGCTTGTTATAACGTTGTTGAGGACACTTGTGCAGAGCCTTTAAGAAATAAAAATATAAAAGATAAAGGTAATGGTAATATGAATTGGGATTTGCTGTTAAAAGATAACGGTATACAGGAAATATATAACTCTCATACAGAAGAAGAACCAGACGTTTATAAATATTATCTTGGTCCGATAGTCATTTTTGAAAAACGGAAATATATGTATAAAACGAAGGTTTATATATTTGGAAAAATTTGTATAGGGAAACGTAAGCACGTATAAAGAAAAAACGCCGATTTGGCGTTTTTTATGATTGTTTTTCAAAGACCAAACACCTTATTATTCCGGATAAATCTTTTTCTGCGCGAATGAATTCCCATCCGGTATTAGTAAATACTTTTTTTACTCTTAAGAACTGGCCTTTGCCGATTTCTAAGTAGATTTTTCCATCGTCGTTTAACCAATTCTTTGCATTATTTGCAATTGATTCGTACGCAGCCAGTCCATTGTTTTTGGCGTATAAGGCGATTTTAGGGTCGTGAGTTGCGCCAATGTTTACTCGTTTGTCTTTAAAAGCAATGTATGGTGGGTTAGAAACAATGATGTCGAATTTTTTATTAAAAGAAGCAGGGTTGTTAAAATCTTTTTTTATAATTTGAACTTTATCCGATATACCTAGATCACGTACATTTTTTTTGGCGACTTTTAAAGCTTTTCTTGAGCAATCTATTCCGATACCTGTTGCGCCTTGAATATTTTTTACTAATGCAGATATAATACAGCCGGTACCTGTTCCTAAATCTAATATAGCAGGATCTTTTTTTGAATCGCAGTCGTTAATTACGGCATAAACTAAGCTTTCTGTGTCAGGGCGGGGGTCTAAGGTATTCTTGTTTGTATAGAATTTTAGACCATAAAACCATTTTTGATGGATAAGTTTGGCTACAGGAACGCCTTTCTTTAAAGCATGTGCCATATACAATGTTTTTATTAAAGAAAAATTTTTTGTATTTTCAATAATTACTCTGGCATCATGGGGGTTACTTGCGTGTGATAATATTTCAAATGCTTGATTTATTTTCATAAAGCCATTATAATCCGGCTTATGAAAAAAGCAAAAAATATTCTTAACATAAATAACATTGCTAAGGCGGTTTTTGCACTGGCAATAATTCTTGTTTTAGTGGCTGTAGTTTTGGTTTTTACGCGACATATTAGTAACGATATGGCGTCTAACGATGAATATCGCTCTGTTGTCGTCGTAGCATCTGGGGATACGTTATCAAAGCTATTAACAGAGCAGGGTTTTTCTAATGCGCAAGTTTTAGATATTGCGAAAGTATTGAAATCAGAGGCGGATATAACAAGCTTGAGGGCAGATAGCGATAAGATAGAATTTGTAAGATCTGATGAAATGGCCCCAATATCAAAAATAGTAATTGTTCCGTCACCTTGGCGTCAGATAGAAATAACTTGTGATGCAGATGGTCAGTGGCGCTGTCAAAATATAGATATAAAACCAGATACAAGAGTTGTTTACCGTCAGGGTGAAATTTTGGATGGTGATAGCTTTTATTTGGCTGGTGGGCGCGCCGGCATACCAGAAGGTATTTTGGCAGAAGTTTACGACTTACTTGCTTTTGAAATGGACTTTGAACGAGACGTTCGCGCAGGTCAAAAGTTTTCTGTTTTATACGAAGAAAATTTTGCAAATGGGGAAAAGGTCGATAATGGTCGTATCTTAGCCATACAATTCGAGGCTTTGCGTGGAAACGTAAAGATGTATAGGTTTAAGAAAGAAGATGGGAAAACGGGCTATTATGATGAAAACGGCAACGGTGCGATAAAATCACTAAAACGTACCCCAATAAATAATGCGCGGGTTACCAGCAGCTTTTCAAATAGTCGTAAACACCCTGTTTTGGGTTATACTCGTGCACATAAAGGTGTTGATTTTAGAGCATCTACAGGGACCCCAATTCCTGCTGCAGGGGCAGGGCGAGTTGTTGCACGTGGTTATAATAATGGGCACGGTAATTATATAAAGCTGCGTCATAATGCATCATATGAAACATTGTATGCGCATATGTCGCGTTTTGCAAAGGGTGTGGTTGTTGGCACGACGGTAAAGCAGGGGCAAACAATAGGTTATGTTGGCTCTACAGGGTTATCTACTGGTCCGCATTTGCATTATGAAATAATAAAAGATGGGAAGCACGTTAATCCTATGACTGTAAAATTGCCGGCCATCAGTAATTTGGATAAAAAAGACAAAGAACGCTTTTTAGAATACAGGAAAATTTTAGATGAAGGTATAGAACATTTATCAAATCATCCCGAATGGTTTATTCAGTTATAAAATCTGGCGAAAGCCAGATTTTTTGTTAGGAAAAGTTGCTTGTTGTAATTCAAAGGGTACTTAATATAATATCCACTCAATTGACGTATTTTTTTATGTCAATAAAATAGTTGACAAATTGTTTTTGTGTGTTATTATTTGCGGCAGTGAAATAAAAAAACAAAAGGATTTTGATATGTCATATTGTGCAAATTGTTCTAACAAAGACCAGAAAACTGGCAAATGTGCTTATTCTGGTAATTGTATAATTAAGAAACTTAACTTAGACCCAAAGTATGTACCAGACTTTATAGCTTCTGCTACAAAAAAGATTGTAGAAGACCTAAAAAAAGAAGCTTCTGTTGCAGAATTTAACCCATTCCAACGTGGTAATGGTTGTGTATTACCAGTTGTTCCTGCTAACAAAGCATATGTACATACTCGTTAATGTTTTATTATGGGGGAATGCGGGACTTATGTCCCGCTTTTTTCTTTGGATAATAAGCGTCGTTTTGCCGCGATTCCACCTTTGGCTGAATAGCCACCAATTTTTCCGTCACTGCGAATAACGCGATGACAAGGTATAATAGGGGGCAGGGGATTTTTACCGATTGCGTTTGCAACGGCGCGCACTGCGTTTGGATGCCCCGACATTTTTGCAACTTGTGCATAGGTACACGTTTCGCCGTACGGGATTTTTATTAAAGCTTTCCAAACATCGTGTTGGAAATCTGTTCCGGGTAGTTTGTCTATATCTTTATCAGTTATTTTATTTGGCATTTTTACGTTTTTTCTTTTTGGGTATCGGAAGAATTTTCGCTAATAAGCGTACCATATCTATAGATAAATCTGCCTGTTCTATATCAAGAATATAGTGTGGTCGCGCCCCATTAAATGGAATTCCACTATCTGGTATTATGCCATATTGGTTAAATAGGTTTAAAGTTTCCGGCAGTTGTTTTACATATACTGTGTCATCGCAAATAAGTAAAACAGGGCGCTGATTACAGAATAACATATAGTCGCCGAACATTTTACGATACGTGATGTCGTCAGATGCAGTTGCGACTTGGTCATAAACAAAAACCATAAAATCTTTACTAGAAGCCATAACAGTAGTTTAGCAAAGCGTATATATTATTCCAACGAAAAATAAAACCGGTCGTAAAAGACCGGTTTAAATTTCTGGCGCGCCCAGAAGGATTCGAACCCTCAACCTTCTGATCCGTAGTCAGATGCTCTATCCAATTGAGCCATGGGCGCAACGTTCGTATATTCTATACTTTTTTATCGCAATTGCAAGTAAAATGTGCGCTTTTTTATCTGCTGCCTTTACCTTCCTTGCCTATGCCGTGGTACAGAAGGTTAAAATGCTGACGGCACACAGATTTGTAATTACTGTCGCCAACGGCTATTTGGGCACCTTCGCGAATTACGTTGCCTGCCGAATCAAAGCGTAAATGGTGGGTTGCTAAGTGCATACAGCCCGGTATCTGACATGTTGATTCCATACGGTGTAATTTCGCACCAACTTCTATCAATCTGCGCGATGCCGGAAAAATGTGTTCGTTGCTGTCAACCATCAAACCATAGCACATTATTATTACTGGTGTATTGTCGGCAATTCGAACTAGTATATCTACATCTTCTGGGCTAAAAAATTGAATTTCATCAATTAGTACCATTTTGGTGTCCAGGGCGGGTTTCCAACCTTGCAATGTTGATAATACTGTTGCAGGTGCCGAGATTCCAATCCTGGAATTTACTTTATCTTCGCTAAATCTGTTGTCTATTTTAGGCTTTATAATTTCAGTTTTATTGCCGTTCTTATCCTGATTATACGCATTTATTACCAGTTGCGCTGACTTAGAGCAGCCCATTGTTCCGTAATGAAAATGTAAATTTGCCATATATTTCTCTTTTCTTTAAAAATATTTATTAGACCATTGATTCTAATCTTTTTATGCGTTCTTCCACAGGTGGGTGTGTTGCCATCAAAGAACTGACGAATTCGAGCGGACCGCTTGGGTTTGCTATGCAGACTGTCGCCATAGATTTTACTTTATCTAAACATTCCACCCGAGAGTCCGTTGTTATTTTTCGAAGCGCGTCTGCCAATGCTTGTGGGTTATGCGTTATTTTCGCACCTGTTGCATCGGCTGCGTATTCGCGATTCCTTGATACCGCCATACGTAATAAAGGAGTAATAATCCAGTTAAATACCATAAATGCCAGCCATACCATTAATAATATTGCGCCGCTGTTTTTATTGTCGTCACGACTATTGCCCCCATAAATTGCAGCGCGTAAAATTACGTCCGCTGCGAAAACAGTCACGCCGACACCGGTTATTAACATCATGTCTAAACGAATATCGCGATTGCCTATATGAGCCATTTCGTGTGCAATTACGCCCTCTAGTTCAAGTCTGTTTAATTTTTTTATTATTCCACGGGTCAGGGCCACTGTTGCATCTTTTGGGCTGCGTCCAGTTGCAAACGCATTCATAGAATCATCGTCAATGATATATACTCTTGGTGTTGGTAGGCCTGCGGCAAGTGCAACATTTTCAACACTGCGGAATATTTCTCGATTTTGCGGATCGGCGTCTGATATTTCGTGTGCATGTGCAGAGTGCAACATCATAGAATCACCAAACGCCCACGATATCAGCAACCATATTGCACATGCGATAAACGTTGGAATCGCCACACCTATCGCAGTTTGCAAGGATTGTTCAGCAGGAACGACAAACCAAGTAAACAGAAATATAAGAGCAATGAATATGAGCGGGAAAGATATCACAAGCAACAAAGTTTTTATATTGTTGCCACGAATATGGTCATAAACTGTTCTGACTTTGTTCATAGTAAATACTTCCTGTTAAAAAATTATCATTTGCAACATATCATAAACAAAAAAACAGGGCGCGTCATTATGAAAAATATTTTTAGATTATTTTTGTTTTTATTTGGTTTTGATGCGGTTGCGGCAACGGTTCCCGTTAACGTTTTTTCCGGTGCGCCAGATTATTTGGTAGGGGCGGCGCAAGCGTGGGCAGGTATTTTTTCCGAGTTTGGTAAAGGGGCTCAAGCTGCGGTTTATATCAATGAAGTACAACTAAATGACGTTGCGCAGTATTTAAATGTAATATCTATTCTAGGTTTTAATAATACTGCGATGGCTTTATATGAAGTAAATCATCATGTTGGGCAGGCGTTTAGTGTTATAGATTCGCCGTTAGTTGCGCGACGCAATGGTTGTACACAGAACTTAGCTAAATGTGAATATGGTAGACGAAGTATAGTAATTGACGGACAGATTTTTGGATCTTTTGCTGATTATAGTGGTGGTGAAAATGGGGACTTTAAAACGCAAAATACGGGATTTGTGGTTAATGCAAAAACTTATTTCGCAGACGGTTGGCTGTTTGGTATAGAGTACACAAGATCAATGACGGATACTCACGATACGCGTGCATATTCAGATGCTACGGGTAATAGTGTAACTTTGTTTACACAGTACTTAGCACGGTCGGGTTTGTTTATGAATTTTGGTATGAATGCTGGACATTCCAGTTGGGAAATTGACAGGTCTTTTGCAAACCTTTCTGATAATGGTACTTATGATACGAATTTTTATGCGGGGCAGTTAAATCTGGGGCTAAGAATGTTGCGTGGTAGAATTTCCATGATACCTAGTGCGGCATTAAAATATTTAATTGTAACCGCAGATAAATATATAGATTCAGTTACGCAAGAATTTGATGACTGGTGGTATAATATGATGACCGTATCAGGCGGAATAGATTTAAGTTTTGATTTTATAGGAACGGATTATGTTATAAGACCAAATTTACGTATTGGTGGTGGGTATGATGTGATTAGCCGTGGCACAGATGAAATGCATGTTCAATTGATAGATAGTCAGTTTTATAATATACCAATTGAAGCCCCTGATCGCGCTGTGTTTAATGCTGGGCTTGGTATTGATTTCTTTAATGAATATTTTACTGCGGGTTTAAACTATATGTTTGATATGAGAAAAGATTATATAAATAATACAATTATGGCAAAATTAAAGATAGCATTTTAATTGTGGTTATAAATCTGATATAATATTCATAAAATGAATAAAATCAGATTGTATGGAATTTTTTTAATGAGTTTTTTTAGTGCCGCGGTAAATGCGGCAAGCTTGTTGCAACCACAATCTTACCCGAAAACAGGCGATGATTTGAATTTTGTTCAAAAAATTAAGCTGCAACAGGCCAGTTATGCGCCATGGGAATCAGAATATGATACAGATGGTCATTGTATATCAGGGTGTTTATACCCAGGCATAACAATAGATGAAGATTTAGAATTATCTAGAATAAGAACAGAACAGGCTCAAGCTCAGGTACAGCAATATTTGTCGGGACAAAGTCAACAAATTGTTAGTACAACTGAGCCTATAAAAATTATTTCCACCGTTCCAAATAAAATTAATTCTGTGGTTCCTAATAGTAGTGCACAACAGATTGCAAATTCTGTTTATCAAACTATTAATCACCCAACCCCCGTACGTTGTACTCCGTTAAATTCAAGCATCCCAATGGGGCAAAATATGCCATTGGGCGCGCCTTTGACCGGGCAGATTCGTATAACTTCTGGTTATGGAAGAAGAATTCATCCTGTAACAGGTAAACAATCAACGCATTGGGCGGTTGATATGGCCGCACCGGTTGGTACAAATGTTTTTACACCAGCTTCTGGTAAGGTTGTATCTGTATGGTCAGATTCTACGTGCGGTAATGGTCTAAATATAATACATGCAAATGGGTATGAAACGTTTTATTGTCATTTAAGTAAGGTAACTGTTAATAATGGCGAGACAGTAGAAGCGGGTTGTAAAGTAGCAGAAACCGGCAACACCGGTCGGACGACGGGACCACATTTGCATTATGCCATAAAAAAAGATGGTGGGGCAGTAGATCCTACTGGCTTTATGAATACGAAAGTCTAGTTCTTTTGCTTTTTAAATATTACGTTGAAGCTTCCGTTGTTTATCGGTGTGGCTGATATTATGTATGGTGATAATATACTTTCATTTACCCATTGAGGAAATTTTTTATGTAATATTCCGCTGGCACCCGTAATTATCGTTGCGTGTTTTATTCCAGATTGAGCTAATTCCATAATTTTTTGCCATGCTTGCTCTTCTGTAAGCTGGTGTAAATCTAATTTGGCACGTTCTGGTAAAGGCTCTATAGGAGAGGGGATTCTTTTATATAAATTTAATTCTTTTCGTACGCGTTTTTTTACATTTTTTTCATCTGGAAGAAATTCCTTATTGATCATTTCATAGATGTCTTCATCAGATAATTGTTTCATTTTTTATTTTTACCCGAATTAAAATCGGTCTTTTTTTTATCTAGTTTTTTTGTCTAAGTGTTATCTGGGAAATTTAATTGCAACTTTTCTGCATATCGGCTAGCTTGTTCTTTTTGATCTATCGCTGTATAACATTCAGTCAATCTATATAAAGCTTCTGGTGTCATTGCGGTTTCTTGAGCTGTAGATACGATTGATTGCAGGCGAGATATTGCGCTGGGCCAGTTTTCTTTTGCCATATCTGATCTTGCAGAGTACATCATTTTACCCGCGACGTAATTTTTTAAAATTATGATTTTATTTTCAGCGTTTTTAGCATATTGTGATTTTGGGAATCTATCAACAAGTTGTTGGAACTGTTGTAAAGCATATGCAGACATTCCTGGTTCACGACGGACGTCACTTACCTGTCTATAATAACACATCCCGCGCAGGTATAACATATATGGGACGTCTTTATGACCTGGGTGGAATCGCATAAAGCGGTCGATTACTAAAATAGAACCAGCAAAGTCTTTGTCCATATAATATGAATAGGCGGCCATTACTAAAGCGTCCGCTGCCCATGGACTAGACGGGTATTGCGTTTCCGCCTTTAAAAATTCTGTTGCTGCCGTTTCATAATGTTCGTCGTTAAACTCGGCATACGCTGTTTCGTATATTTCTGGTAAACTGCGATCTATTTCTATATCCGAGTCAGTTCCTGCGCAAGCAGCTAACATTAAGCTTAAAACTATTACTGAAAAAAAATTTTTTGTTTGCATATTCCTGCCTTGATTTTGTTTCTTAAACGTGAGTATAATCAAAACTATGAAACTAGGCAAACATATTTTCGGTGTGGGCGTTATGACTGGAATAAGTCGCGTATTTGGTTTTGTGCGCGATATGCTGATTGCCCACGTGTTCGGTGCGGGACGTCTGTCAGACGTTTTTTTAGCCGCGTTCAAATTACCAAATTTATTTCGTGATTTATTGGGTGAAGGGGCACTGTCTTCTATTTTCATTCCTATGTATACGGACAAAAATAAAGACGAAAATTTTGCAAAGAACGTATTTTCTTGGTTGATGGTAGTTTTGTTGGGAATTACGTTATTGTTTGAGATTTTTATGCCGTTAGTGGTTTGGGTACTTGCCCCCGGTTTTGCCGAAGACCCCGGGAAAATGCAGTTAACGGTATTAATTTCCAGAATAATGTTCTGGTACGTAATATTTATATGTGGGTCGGCATTCTTATCAGCTATTTTAAACGCTTTTTCAAAATTTATGCTAGTAGCGTTTATGCCTGTATTATTAAATATAATGTTAATTGGTGCGTTGCTGCTGGGGGCTTTCTTTGCACAAGGAACCGTTTTGTATATTATGGCGTTTACAGTGGTCTTGTCTGGTATAATTCAGTTTGGAATTTTATGGTCTCGCATTAGGAAACGGCATTTTGGACTTAAATTGGTGAAACCTCGTTGGACGCCGGCAATAAAAAGTATGTTTAAGCGTTTGGGGATAAGTATAGTCGGTAATGGTTTTTATCAAATAACCATAATTGTCGGAACCTTGGTGGCAAGTTTTCAAAATGGTGCTGTTTCTTGGTTATATTATTCGGACAGAATAGTCCAATTACCGTTTGCATTGATAGGTTTGGCGGTTGGGACTGTTTTAATGTCTTCGATTTCTAATGCCTTGGCCGAAAAAAATATGAGAAGTGTATATATTCAGCAAAATTCCTCTATGCGTCAGTCAATGATGTTGATTATGCCTTGTATGGTCGGGTTGTTCGTATTAGCAGAACCTATTATAAGGTATTTATTTCAATATGGGGCGTGGACGGCGGCTTCAACGCATGCGGTTGCACTGGCAATAATGATACAAGTTCTTGTTTTGCCGGCAATGATGATAAGTCAGATTTATAGCAA
>CALXNF010000050.1 GCA_944389685.1 uncultured Alphaproteobacteria bacterium
ATAAAATCTATTGCATCCATAGCATACTTGTTATTTTTAACTTCTTTACGTATCTTTGCAAGGCGCTCTGTAACCGTCCCTTCGCTTTCTCTAAAAACAGCGGAATAAACGTTGTGAATTGCATGCATATCTTCATTGGTAAAACCATGACGCATTAAACCAACGCGATTTATCGTACGGTATACAGCACGCGGACTGCCATCATATATCGCATATGGTAAAACATCGTTTCCAACGCCAGACATACCTCCAATAAATGCATTACGACCAATGCGAGCAAATTGTAAAACCATTACGCCACCAGACAAAATTGCAAAATCTTCAACCTCTACATGACCGGCAACCTGAACCAAATTTGACATCACCACGCTATTACCAACTTTACAATCGTGCCCGACATGAGCATTTACCATAATCTGACAATCATCACCTATTACCGTTCCATCAGAAGCAGGTGTTCCAGAATGGATGGTTACATATTCACGAATTTTACAACGTTTCCCAATTCTTAACCCCGTCATTGTATTTTCATCTTGCCATTTTAAATCCTGACTCATCACGCCAAGAACAGCAAAAGGATAGACAATTGAATCATCATCAATAAATGTTTTTCCGTCAACAACCACATTAGAAACTAATTCAACGCGATCACCAAGAACGACATTCGGTCCAACGATACAGAAAGGACCAATTTTACAATCTGCGCCCAAAACAGCGCCTTCGTGTACTATTGCAGTAGGATGTATCATCTTATTTAAACCTATATTTTTTCTTTCTTATTGCCAAGAATGATACATCATTCGTATATAAATTGGTATTCAATAAATATAACGAATTATAACAGAAATTTTGACTGTTGCCATACGTTCCCCCGCGGCAAAACCAGCCAATACAAAACAGCCAAAGCAGTTATCAAAGGCATAGTAGTAACGACACCAAACAAACCAATCGCTACGGCGAAAAGCTTTTCGTCAATTCTGTCCGGAACATTTTTTTCGTGCACTATTGACATAGCAAACGATATGAAAAACATCAAAGTCATACCTAAGAAAATAGGGACGGACTCCGTTAAAACAAATAGTGCTATAGCTAAAACAGATATAAATCGGGCTAACCATTTTAACTTTATAAACGCACTGTACCTTATAATAGCCCTAGGCTTTACGTTACGAAGCGCAAAAACAGCCGCAACCATCAGAGCGATTAAAACCAAAAATATCAAATGTACAGGTGTCAAAGCCCCCAACTGTCCAAAACGGAAAAATTCTGGTTGCATTAAAACCGCAACAGTCGTGACAAAAACTACCAAAGATGTTAGTGCCACTGGCGATATTTCTTTTTTGATTCTTTTACCCATAAGAAGCCCCAAACCAAATGCCCCCATTTGTAAAACAGGACCCCACCAAGTATGCAAATCTGATAAACCAACCGCCGCGAATAATATTATCCACATAAAAACAGTGAATAACTTCCTTTTTCGTATTTCGGAGTATTTTTTTTGAAAACTTAAACGTTCTAAATTCCCCCCTATGAATAAAGAAGAGACAAAAACAATTGCGGCAATAACAAACGGTAAAACTGTTGTACCGTCACGTAACACGTTATAATTTCCCCCAAAAAACACTAACCACGCCAAAGTAAAAATTACGGTTATCAAAGAAACACGTTCTTGTATATTACGCCCATTCCACCCAAGACGATCTAAAAAAGCCCCTCCACAGAAATAAACCATTGCGAACAACGGCATTGTTAAAATCGCCCACCAAAAGAACGCAGGTGCCGCCAGCGCAGCGTTATTAAAAGCACTTATCGCGCTTTGCACTATAATAGAACTATCAAACATATACTTGCCTTTTCATTTTGATGAATTATTATATAGCTATGTCACAAAAACAAGATTTTTTTACCTTAATGGGTGGGCGCGTCTATATAAAACGCGGAAAATATAATCCCACATCTGACGCTGTGTGGTTGGCGGCTTTCGTTCCGCAAAATAAAAAAAACATTTTAGATGTCGGCATCGGCACCGGCGGAGTAGGATTATGCATAAATGCAAATAATAAAGATATTATTATTACAGGAATTGATACTTCACCAGAAATGCTTAATGAATGCGAAGAAAATGCAAAACTTAACCACTGTGAAATAGAATTAATAAACAATAATATATTAACTTGGCGCACAAATCGTACATTTGACATAGTTGTTACTAACCCCCCATATTTTCGTGGAACCCCTGCAAAACATAATGCACATCACAACGCCGATTTGACTAATTGGACCCGTCGTTGCATTGCACGCGTCCGCCCACGCGGCTATTTTTGCACAATTGTTGCAGCAGACCGTATGACCGAAGTACTGACCGAAATAAACAATCACTGCGGAGATGTAACCATATTACCACTTTTTGGGGGCAAGCCTACTGCAGAACGCGTACTATTACGCGGTCGCGTTGGTACAAAAGGCGGAACAATTTTATATAAAGGGCTTCCCATGAACTATGATCCAATTTTACGGGACGGCTTGACTATTGACGAAGCTTTGACTACCCTAGGATGGATATGATAAACTTTATAACTAGACATTTTACATCATTATGGGCACTAATAACAGCTCCGTTTAGGGCGTTATGGCGATTAATATCTCGCATTTTTCCACCGCGTGAATTCACGGTGATGGATACACCACGTGGGAACGTTTACACTTTTAAACAAAGCAGCTTTTGGAGATTTACAAAGTTCTGTGGTAAAGTAGGTCTGATTGTTTGGGCAACATGGTCCACATATGTATTTGTATACCATCGTCCGCTACTTCAAAAAAGGACACAAGAACTTGCAGAAGTAAAGTCTCTACATGAAAGACAGATGACAGATTTGCAAGTATACTTAAAGAAATATAACGACCTAGCACGTGATTTAAACGTTATAGACGACAAGATACTAAACACAAAGAAACTAAGCGACGAGAAGAAAGAAGAACTTATGCATAGTCGTATAAAGACATGGGGTGAACTAGATTTCTTACGCACTCGCATAACAGAAATGTTTACTAACGAAGATTACAGTGCGGAATATTCAAAGATGTCTGAACTTTCTGCCGAATTTGAATTAACACGCGCAGAAAACGAAGCTTTAAAGAAACGAAACGAACAACTTGTTAAATCCATGCAAGAAATCGTTACCGCCGACACAAAAATTTTTGATACTGTATCAAAACTTGCCTCTGATAACATTGACGAATTACAAAACAATATGAAAAGCATCAGTGGAACAATTTCATCATTGGGACTGACGCAGACAAAGTTGGTTCAAAGCGCAAATAAATTTTCTAATCCATTAGTTGGTGCTGCCTTTAGCCCGATAGAATTTGATAAAGATATGGATCCTAAATACCAAAAACTTGCAGATGACTTAGAATTATGGAATGGGCTGACAAAACTAAACAAGATTTTACCGCTTGGTGCCCCCCTTGAAAAAATGCGAATAACATCAAACTTTGGTACCCGTGAAGACCCGTTTACCGGAAAAACCACGCGACACCGCGGCATAGATTTTGCCGGAAAAATAGGGACAGAACTAATGGCTGTTGCGCCTGGACGCGTTGTATCCGCTGGCGAACGCGTTGGTTACGGAACAACAGTTGAAATAGACCACGGACTTGGCTTTACAACTTTATATGCACACCTATCTCAGATAACGGTTGCACGAGGTGACTGGGTTCGCCCAGGAACTGTTGTTGGTTTGGCTGGTTCTACGGGGCGTTCCACAGGACCGCACTTACACTATGAAATTAGGTACAAAGGGGTTCCATTTGACCCAGCAAAATTTGTAAAGGAATGAAACTATGTTAGCATTTACAAACGCAAAAGAAAAAACGTCTCCGACTATAATTGGCGCGGAGTGCAAATGAACTGGCGACATAAAGACGGATCA
>CALXNF010000051.1 GCA_944389685.1 uncultured Alphaproteobacteria bacterium
GTATTTGATGGACTTGAACCCACGAATAAAGGGGGTTCAATCAAGCAAATAGGTGGGCGTAGCACACCGATTGTTGAAAACAAATTTGCGAAGATACACCTTTGGTGAATTCCCTCTCCCGCTACCAGAATTAAACCGGTATTTGCCGGTTTTTTATTAAAAATTGCTTCCGACTTTATCGTATCTTTTATGTATGCAACCAATTGTGGTTTTATGTACACCAGCTGTTATGTCGTAATATACAAATCTGCCTTCACGATGTGATTTTACAAAGTCATCATCAGATAATTTCTTTAAATATTGCGATACTTTTATTTGTGGAATTTTTGTGCCTTCTACTATTTCTGATACACAAGATTCCCCATTATAGGTCAAATATTCTAAGATTCGCATTTTATCATAATTAGCAAACAGTTTAATTCTATTCGCGGCCATTGTTGTGTAATCGTTTGGTAATATTTCTTTATAATTTGCCCGTAAAAATTTTAGTTGATCTGTCATATGTCCAAATAATTTTCGCAAACATACAAATATACTTGCTGGGTATTCTTCACAGATTTCATAATATATAAATATTCCACGCCTATGTGTTCGAACTAAATTTGCTTCGCGCATTTTTCGTAATGATTGCGATACTATCATTTGTTCTGCATTAACACCGCGCGCAATTGCACATACAGAAGACATACCGTTTACATCCAAAAACTCTAATATACGTAGGCGTAATGGATGAGCAATATACGTCAGACCGTGCACTGCGCGTTCCATAACTTTTTCGGGCAAAAGACAACTTATTTTTACTTCTGGTAAAACTTGATCTGACATAAAACCTCGTTCTTATATATTTAATATAACATTATTTTTTTTTATCGTAAATAACAATTTGACTTTTTAATATATATAAATAATAATATGTATTGAAAATTATACATATATAAAAGTAAATGTTAGGAAAGGGGTATTTTTTATGAAAACTATTTTACGCAAGTTATCATTTGTTTCATCTTTGGTTTTATTGCCGTCTGCATTGTATGCAAATCCTGCCTGTGCTGTGTGTACGGTTGCAATAGGGGCGTCATTAGAAATAGCGCGTAGAATAGGTGTACCAGATTCTGTTGTTGGTCTGTGGGCAGGGGCTTTGTTGACTTTGCTGGGTTATTGGACAATAAAGTTCTTTGATAAAAAGGGGTGGAATTTTTGGGGCAGAAATGCTTTGTTGATAGGTATTTCTGTCGCGATGATAGGTTTTATATATTTAGGTGAAGTTCCTTATACCCCAGTTTGGTTTTGTGGTCTTTTATATATAGACCCTGTTTTGTTTGGGGGTTTGCTTGGTATGATTTTATTCATTTTGGTTGAGAAATTATACGACTGGATGAAAAAGAAAAACGGTGGACATGCGCATTTCCCGTTTGAAAAAGTCGTTTTGCCGGTTGTTGTTTTAGGTTTGGTTAGCTGGTGGATGTGTGTATGCAGTTTTTAAGCTAAAAGGGGAGAATTATGGAAAAAATAAAAAACGTTAAAGAGTTTGTTGAGAAATTAGATAACGCTAAAAAAGTAAACCCAAAGGATTTGTCTTCTGACCAAGATTTAACGATTGGTATTATGAATTTAATTTCTATTGAAGAACATTTGATGTTTTCTGGTGCCAAGACAGGGAAAAAGGAATTTTATGATTTGATAAATGATGTTCGTGAGCAGCGTAAGCAAATGATGCAAAAAATCATACCATCTTATGAGGGTGAAGTTTGGTGTATTTCAAAGCATTTATTGGCATCTTCTATGCGTTTGTTTGAAGTTGGTACAAAGGCTTTGGCAGCGGGCAATAAAAAAGATGCATATGATTTATTTGATAAGTCTTATGGTTTGTATTGTATGTTTTGGGGATTAAATATGGGGATGTTGAACGGCGGAACTGATGTTAAATGGGTCAAAACATCTAAAAACATACCAGAAAAAAAAGTAGAAGAAGAAATAATTGTTCCGAACGGTAAAATGTCGCGTTTAAAAACATGGGTAAAAAATGCTGTAAATTGCTGTATAGAGTAGATAGATATATATTTATCTTATGGACAAATCCCGCATATGCGGGATTTTTATTTTATTGATTCTTTATTCTTGATTTTTCGGGTATAGCCCTTATAATTGCCGTTACAGATGCCCTAATAGTCTAGTGGTAAAACACGTCCTTGGTAAGGACGAGTCGCAAGTCCGATTCTTGCTTAGGGCACCAGAAATTTTAAAACGCCCAACGGGCGTTTTTATTATTCTGAATAATGAATTTCTTTGAAGCTTTTATAAAAATCACTGTCTTTTTCTAGAAAAACTTCATTTCTTTCCCATTTTACCCCTCTTTTTACGACTTTCGCAGGATTACCGCCAAGTACGCAATTTTCTTCTGTAAAACGTTTCGTTACGACAGAACAAGCCGCAACTATGTTTCCGTTCGGTATAGAAACACGTTTGTTTATGTAAGCATGTTCACCAACCCACACGTGATTGCCTATAAAAACACCTTCTGAAAAACCAATATATTTTGAAGTTTCTAGTGAAAATATTAAATGCGGTAATTCTCCACACCTGATGGTTATCGTGTTAGAGAACATGCAATCTTCCCCTATTATTAATTTATTATTTGTGTCATATAGAAAAAATGTAACGTTCGTTTCTGTAGAGAGATTCTTACCAATTGTAATATTTGTGTTGTTTGCTAAAACAAGACTACCTATTACAATCTTTAAATCCTTCAGCTGTATTGGTGAGTCTATTGTTATTTTGTTATTATTTCCACGTAAATATAATTTTATATTTGACTTCTTAAGTGCGTCTTTTATTACTATTTCATTATTGTCTCCGACTATATCAGAGATTAATTCTACATTGTTTCCGATATTAATAATATTATTTTGACCAGATATCATCTTTCATGCCTATATTTTATAGTAATATTATTATATTTATTTTTATTATCAATTTCAATGGCTTTATTTCTTGTTTTTTCAATGTTATACTTGCTTTCGCATTGGTTTTAATGGTGTGTTTGCAAGTCCGGTTTTTGTTTATGGTACCTGATTTTTTATGTTTTCTGTAAATATGTTGTTTTTGTTTTTTAGGTATATTAACATAAAAATGTGTGTTAATAAACAAAAGGAAGCAACATGAAAAAATCAATCTTTTTTACTAGTTTATTAGCTTTAGCCGCTTGTGGGGGCGGTTCCGGTGGTGGCTCTAATGGTGGTATTGTAAATCCCGGCGGTGATATAATAATTAACCCAAGTTTTGGTTCTGTTTCAGAAGATGTTAAAGCAAGTAACGCGGAAATTTTGACGATTAATTCTACTGTTTCAGATGAAACTA
>CALXNF010000052.1 GCA_944389685.1 uncultured Alphaproteobacteria bacterium
TTATGACTGATCACAAGGCGCGCTTGATGAACGTCGGCGGTGAAGTATTGTGCAAGGTTATCTAATATATAGTGAGGATTGAATTATGTCTCGTGCAGGAAAACATCCAGTTAAATTAAAAGAAGGCGTTTCGGCGGCGATTGTTGGCGACGTCTTGACGATAAAAGGGCCGAAAGGCGAATTAAAAGTTGCTTTGGATACGAAACATGCTGGCTTAGTCGACGTTGTCGTTGAAGCAGACCAAGTCGTCGTTACACCGAAAGATGCAGAAGATAAAACATCTCGTGCTATGTGGGGAACGATGACACGTAATGTTAAAGCTGCTGTAGATGGCGTGACAGATGGTTTTACCAAAGAAATGTATATGAAGGGCGTTGGTTATAAAGCTTCTGTTAGCGGAAATAAGTTGGTTTTGGTTGCGGGGTATTCTCATGACGTCGTCATGGAAATTCCAGAAGGTTTGTCCGTTAAAATGGGTGAAACGCCAACTGAATTCGCAGTTATCGGGATTGATAAATGCTTAGTCGGTCAATTTGCGGATAAAATTCACAAAGTTCGTAAAGCAGACCCATATAAGGGAAAAGGTATCTTCTATAAGGGTGAAAGAATCCGTCGCAAAGAAGGTAAAAAGAAATAATAAATAAAGGGTAATCTCCGCTGTTACGGAGATTGGAAAAAAGGAAACACAATGTTGAAACATTTGTCTACAGAAGAAAGACGCACCTTAGCAAATCGTAGTGCGTTGAAAAGAAAGAATCCTGGCAAAATCCGCTTGTCGGTTTTTCGCTCGGGGCGTCATATTGAAATCCAAGCAATTGACGATACGAAAGGTCACACAGTTTGCGCGGCTTCGTCAAAAGAAAAAGGTTTCAAAGGTAAAGGCTGGAATGTTGCAGGCGCAGAATTGGTTGGTAAGGCGTTCGCAGAACGTGCGGTTAAAGCCAATATCGCTGACAACTGCTATTTCGACCGTGGTGGTTATCGTTATCATGGCCGTATCAAGGCATTGTGCGAAGCTATCCGCGCAGGTGGTGTTAGAATTTAATCAGTTTTTTCTGAATATACGGAGTTTATAAATGGCACGTTTTGATGATAAAAAATTACAAACGGATAACTTGGTAGACAAATTAGTTTCTATCAATCGAGTTTCAAAAACTGTAAAAGGTGGACGTAATATGTCTTTCTCGGCCTTGGTTGTGGTCGGGGATAAGGCTGGTCGCGTAGGTTTCGGTAAGGGTAAAGCGTTGGAAGTACAGGCCGCTGTACAGAAGGCGACAAAAGCTGCAAAAGCAAAAATGATTCGGGTACCTTTAAAAGAAGGTCGTACGTTGCATCATGATGCTTCTGCTAAATATGGTGCAAGTAAATTAGTTGTTCGTAGCGCGGTTCCTGGTACTGGTATCATTGCAGGTGGTGCTTTACGTGCAGTTTTTGATTGCTTGGGCGTTCAAGATGTTGTTGTAAAATCTCAAGGTTCGAATAACCCTAATAATATGATACGTGCAGTTTTCTTAGCGTTCGCAAAAATGAATTCTCCAAAAACTGTTGCGGCTCGTCGCGGTAAGACTGTGGCAGAAATCATCGCGGGGCGTGACGGTAAAAAGCTTGAGAATACAGAAACTGCGGAAGAAAAATAATTTGGACTTACGCCAATAAAAACGGAGAAAGTATCATGGCAAAAATAATTGTTAGACAGTATAAAAGTATCGTTGGCCGTCCAGAAACGCAACGTAAAGTTGTTGCCGCTTTGGGACTGGGGCGTATCGGTAAATCTAAAGAATTAGAAGATACACCAGCAGTTCGTGGTATGGTCGCTAAGGTTTCACATTTGGTTGAAATCGTTGAAAAATAAATTAGTAAACCGAGTACGTCCGATGACGTGCGCATAGAATTATGATATAATCTCATAGTTCGCAGGAAAAAGGAAAAATAAAATGAAACTTAATGCTTTAATGGATAATTTTGGGGCTCGTGCAAATGCTAAACGCGTTGGTCGCGGTATCGGCAGCGGTATGGGTAAAACCTCTGGTCGTGGTAATAAAGGTCAGAAGTCTCGTAGCGGTTCTCGTAAGCAGGCTACTTTCCAAGGTGGTCAAATGCCAATTTTACGTCGCTTCCCGAAATTCGGATTTAACAATCCTTTTGCTAAAGAATATGCGACAATTAACTTGGGTGATGTCGAAAAGTTTATCGCTGCAGGTAAGATTGACGCAAAATCTCCTATCACAATTGATACTTTGATGAATGCTAAAATTATCAATCGTACGAAAGACGGGTTGAAAGTATTGGCAAAGGGTGAAATCAAGACAGCTGTAAATATCATTGCCGAAAAGTGGTCTAAGGCCGCAGAAGAAGCAATTGTTAAAGCAGGTGGTTCTATCAAGAACAAATAATTCATATATTTGCATCCGGTTATTGCCGGGTGCAAAAACAATTAAAAGTTCGTTCGCATGAAATTTTTGAGAGAATTTTTTGGAAATATGTCCGATTTACAAAAGCGCATTTTGTTTACTTTGGGCGCTTTGATCGTTTATCGTATCGGTTCGTTTATTCCATTGCCAGGGGTAAATGCGTCTGCTGTTTTGCATTTGTTTACCGGGGAAGGCAGCGGAATGATGGGAATGTTTGATATGTTCGCTGGTGGTTCTTTGTCTCGTATGTCAGTTTTGGCTTTGAACATTTTCCCTTACATCTCTGCTTCCATCGTTTTGCAGTTGTTAACGGCAACCAGTAAGTCTTTAAACGAATTACGTAAAGAAGGGGAATCTGGACGTATCAAAATTAATCAATATACCCGTTATCTTGCTGTATTTTTAGCGGTGGTTCAAGGTTGGGCCGTTGTACGCGGGTTGGAATCTATGGCGCCAGTTAATGGTGTTGCTGCGGTTGTAAATCCTGGATTCGCGTTTGAATTGTCCGCAATTATCGCTTTGGTCGGTGGTACCGTATTCGTTATGTGGTTGGCAGAACAGATTACTGCGCGTGGTATAGGGCAGGGGGCGTCTTTATTAATCTTTGCTGGTATAATCGCAGAAGTACCTGGGGGGATAGCAAAGTTATTCTCTTTGGGGTCTGTCGGTCAGATTTCACCTGCAATGATAGCTTTAATTGTTGCTTTTGTCGTAGGCATAATCGCATTAATCGCGTTTTTTGAACAGGCGCAACGTCGTATTCAGATTCTGTATCCCCGTCAGGTTATGGCCAATGGGGTTATGAATACTAACGCTTCTTACTTACCTATAAAAGTAAATATGTCTGGCGTTATGGGACCTGTATTTGCTGCAAGCGTTATGATGTTGCCAGCGTTCGTCCAACGCTTCGTACAAAGTGAAAATCCAATTGTTCAGTCAATCATGGGATTCTTTACTTATGGTACTTGGTCTTATATAATAACATATACTATTTTAATTGCTTTCTTTGCTTATTTCCAAACGGCAGTTATTTTCAATTCAGAAGAAACTTCAAATAACCTTAAAAATGCAGGCGGCTATATCCCAGGCGTTCGCCCAGGAGAACAAACTATGCATTATTTAGATTCCGTTGTTTCTCGTACCACTGCAATCGGAGTTTTGTATTTGGTTGTGGTTTGCGTAGTTCCTATTATTTTGAACTCGCATATGGGAATGCCTTTGACGATTGGCGGAACAAGCGTCTTAATCGTTGCAGGTGTGGTTCTGGATACGATGAATCAGGTTCAGTCATACTTGGTGGCAAAGCAATACAGAAGTGTTATTAAAAAAGCACAGAAAAAAGGACGTTTCCGTTAAAGATATTATTGATTATATCAACGGATGACGAAAACAGAATTTGACTTTTGCGGCATTTTGTATAAAATAGTGCAGCAAAATAAAATACACATCTGAAGTAAAGGTGTGGTTGGTATCGGTTCGCAGGTTTGCGTACCGCAGTTAAATAAAAAGGAAAAAGAAAAATGGCACGTATAGCAGGTGTTAACATTCCGACAGAAAAGCGTATTGAAGTCGCGCTGCAATACATTCATGGTATTGGACCAGCTAAAGCAGCTCAGGTTTGCAAAGCGTTGAAATTGAAAGACGGTTTGCGCGCGAAAGACTTAACTGACGAGGATGTT
The DNA here is from genome assembly GCA_944389685.1 of uncultured Alphaproteobacteria bacterium. Taxonomy (GTDB): domain Bacteria; phylum Pseudomonadota; class Alphaproteobacteria; order Rs-D84; family Rs-D84; genus Enterousia. The sequence goes on from CALXNF010000052.1 coordinate 4,091, forward strand.
GTTAAAATTTCGAATTATATCGAACAAAACATTAAAGTAGAAGGTGACGTACGTCGTGAAGTTGCAATGAACATTAAACGTTTGCAAGACTTGAAGACGTATCGCGGTATTCGTCATCGTAACCGTTTACCGGTTCGCGGTCAGCGTACTCAGACTAATGCTCGTACTCGTAAGGGTAAGCGCGTAGTCGTTGCTGGTTCTGCAGTTAAGGGTAAATAATATTAACAGGTAGAGATTAACACGACAGTTAATTGAAGACATCTAAAAAGGTAATTATAAAATGGCAGTTACAAAAGCTAAAAAGAAAGTCGTAAAGAAAGTATCACATGGCATAGCTCACGTGGTCGCGACAAACAATAACACACGTATTACAATCACAGATCAGTCTGGTGCTGTTTTAACATGGGCAACGGCTGGTGCAAATAACTTTAAAGGCGCTAAAAAGTCCACGCCATACGCTGCAACGGTTGTTGCTGATGCTGTAGGTAAGAAAGTTGCAGAAATGGGTATGAAGACAGTTGACGTTTTGATGCGTGGTATTGGTCAGGGTCGTGAATCTGCTGTCCGCGGGTTGGCAAATGCTGGTTTGATTGTTCAGTCTATTACAGATACGACACGTATTCCTCATAACGGCTGCCGTCCGAAAAAAGTACGTCGCGTTTAATGACAATAAAAAATCTGCCAATCGGCAGATTTTTTTATACTTTGCAATAATAAAAAACGCCCAGAAAGGCGTTATTTATTTTTTTTATCGTGCACATGTACCGCAATGTGGATTTGGTGCATCTACAAAACGGCGAGTTGTATATGTTCCTGCTGGTTTATATGAGACAACTGGTTCATATACTTGATAGTGATCAATTACTTCCGTGTATGTTTTTACGCGAACTGGTGCCAATTTTTTTGCCGCTGGTTTTGCACATTCGCAACCGCGTGAAACTTCCAGTGAAGATGCATAACGGCAAGGTGCAGGTTTGGCAGTCGGTTTAGGCAGGGGTTTCGGTGTCGGTGCAACATAAGCTGTATCATAGTATGCAACAGTATCAACATATATTTTTTCATATGTATTAACAGTCTCTGATTCAACATATCCATCAGCATACGCGTTTATGCATGTACCAATAGCGCAAGCAAATAAACATAATAAAAATATTTTTTTCATCATAAATCCTTTTTAGTTTATATTTACATTAGTACAATAAATACTCGTTGTCAACTTTTTTAACGGGCTTTTGAAAAAGTAAAAACTAAGTTAAAAATTATAATAATTGTTTGACTTTTGGGCTTTTGTGTTATAAAATTCGCGAGCGTGTTAGGGTAAAACCGGCATAGCTGCATTGGCGAAAATGATAAACTAAGCCTAATGGAGGAATTTATGATTGAAAAAAACTGGGTCACGCTGATTAAACCCAAAAAATTGAATATCAAAGTTGATGAACATAATCCAAATCAAGCGACTTTAATTGCGGAACCTTTGGAAAAAGGGTTCGGTTTAACGTTGGGGACAGCATTGCGTCGTGTTCTGTTGTCTTCTTTGCAGGGGTGCGCACCGATTTATATAAAGATTGATGGTGTTCAACACGAATTTTCCAGCATTTCTGGTGTACGTGAAGACGTTACAGATATTATCTTAAATTTAAAAGGTGTTTATTTTAAAGCTTTGACAGAAGGTCAGCACAAAGCAACGCTGAAAGTAAAAGGTCCTGCTGTTGTTACTGCTGGTATGATTGAAACGACAGGTGGGGTCGAAGTTATGAATAAGGATGCTGAAATTTGCACCTTAGATGACGGAGCAAGTCTTGATATGGAGATAACCTTGTCTACAGGTCGCGGTTATATTCCTGCGTCTGCACATGCGGATGGTTTGCCGTTGGGTGTAATTCCAGTTGATTCAATCTTTTCACCTATATTAAATGTTGCAACGGAAGTTTCAGAAACCCGTGTAGGTCAGAGTACAGATTATGATAAATTGGAAATGACTGTGAAAACAAATGGTTCAGTTTCTCCGGAAGATGCAATTGCGTTGGCGGCTCGTATTTTGACAGATCAGTTAGTTGTCTTTATCAACTTTGAAGATCCTGCTCAAATCAATGCGCCTACGGAAGAAGAAAAAGCAAAAAATGCTTTACCTTTTGATCCGAAATTATTAAAGCATGTTGATGAATTAGAATTGTCTGTCCGTGCAAATAATTGCTTGAAGAACGACAAAATCAACTGGTTGGGTGAATTGGTTCAAAAGACAGAATCAGATATGTTGAAAACACCAAACTTTGGTCGTAAATCTTTGAACGAAATTAAAGTTCAATTGGAAGCAATGGGGTTAAGTTTGGGTATGGAAGTACCAGGTTGGCCACCAGAAAACATTGCTGAATTGGCCAAAAAGTATGAGGATCCGTACAAATAATAAATTCTTTACAAATGCCATGTGATTGTTATAATCACATGGCAAATAAATTCTACACTACTGAAAGAAATTTTAGGGTGTGGCGTCTCGAGAAAAATCCCCAGATTCGCTGGGGCGGAAACAAAAAGGAGTAATCAATGAGACATATGAAAGCAGGTCGTACTTTCAATCGCGACACAAATGCTCGTAAGGCCATGTTTATTGGCTTAGCTAAAAACTTGATTGAAAAAGAACAAATTAAAACAACTTTGCCAAAAGCAAAAGATTTGCGCGGTGTCGTTGAAAAATTGATTACTCGTGCAAAAGTTGATACCGTTGCAAACCGTCGTTTGGTTGCAAGTGAACTAGGTAATAACTCTTCTGCAACAGTAAAGAAATTGTTTACTGTTTTGGGACCTCGTTATGCAAAACGTCCTGGCGGTTATACACGTGTATTGAAAGCAGGTTTCCGTTATGGTGATGCTGCGCCTATGGCAATTATTGAATTGGTCGATCGCGACGTTAACGCTAAAAAAATCGTAAAATCAAATGCTGAAGATAAAGTAGCGGAAAAGAAAGAAGATAAAGCATCAAAAGCGGTGTCGGAAAAGTCTGAAGAGAAAACTGCAAAGGCAGAAAAAACGACCGCCGCAAAAAAGACGACAACAAGACGTCGGACTACAAGTAAATAAAAAAATCGCCGTTAAGGCGATTTTTTATCTTATTTTTTGTAAAATTACAACCTTTTCAGAAAACGGATCATTTTTATTTTTTTGAATTATTTGTATTTTTGCCCATTTTTTGAAGTCTTTCGCTATATTAAAAAAATAGTTTTGTGTTTCTTCTATGCCCCATGTACCTGTTTGAGCAATTATATAATGATTTCGCTTTATGTAAGGTTTTAATGATATCAATATGTGTGATATTGATTCTGGAGAAACGTATTCCAGTATATTAGATAAATTAATTACATCATATTCTCCAATAAGGTGAAGATGTAAAGAATTTATATCTGACCAAATGAAACCGATTTTATTTGGTGTTTTTTTTTGAAGTTTAGAAAATTCTTTTTCTGTCAGCATAAGTTTTTTACAATATTCTGGGGAGCTTCCATTGCTAAATATGGGGTACTTTTCCATATCGTTAATGAATTGGGCGCTGCTTTCAGGAATGGTTTTAAGCAAATCTAAAATTTTTTCTTTTGCTGAAAAATCGGGAAATTTATGTACAGCTATAAGAAATTCTATGTATTGTTTATAAGTAAAGTTTTTTATGGCTGCAAGCTTAATGTCCATAGCAACTTTAGTGCAAAATGAAATATCAAAAGTATCAATTTTTTTAGCACCGTTTAACGAGTAAAACAAAGCGTGGTCACCGCTAGAAGTTACAGTTAAAACTTTTTTACCGATGTTTTTTGTAAGTCGTGACACCCAACGAACATCTTCGTTAGTTAATACGTAGGATGGTGAATAAGAAGAAAACTTTATATGTGGGTTATGAATAGTTTTTCCCGTATGGGTAGTAATATATTCTTTTTTTGCGTCTTCTATATTTAAAATCATTTTTTTGCGTGCATTTTTATCGGTTTATTATGTAAATATATACAACACAAAAGCCTATTTTGTCAAATTTATAATTGTTTTTTATAAAATATTTGTTTGGGACAAAAAATGCTTTTAATAAGGCGCTTAAGTGTGGTAAAATATAAAAAATAGGAAGGGTTTATATATGAAATTTTTTGCAATTTTTTGTGCGTTGATTGTAAGTATTTTTTCTACTAATTCGGATGCCGCAACAGCTCGGAATCCGCGGGGACAGAGTGTTTCTGATGCATCAGCTACTACGACGCGGTCTGGTACAACTTCGGCTAGGAGTGCAACAACTACCAGAAGTGCCGCTGTTCCGGCGGCTACTACTTCTGCGCGTTCGGCCACTGCGAATCGTACAACGGTTAGTCGTACTCAAACGACTGCTAATAGTACTAGTGGTACGGCGGCTCGTAGTGCGACAGTTACTGCACGTGCTGGTTCTACGCAGAAAGTAATAAACATTGGAACCACTGTTGCCGCAGCTAATGAGAATGTCGTTGTTAGCGAGGCTTGTCGACAAAAGTATTACGGTTGTATGGATTCTTTTTGTATGCTAGATAATGATAGTGGTGGACGGTGTATTTGTAGTGATAAAAATGCGGAATACGATGAAATTTTGGCTCAGATAGAAGAATTGGATCAACAGTCATATCAGATGGCCACATACGGTGTTGAGAGAATTGAAATGGGTGATGCGGCAGATGTCGCAATAGCTAATGCGAATTCAGTTGCTCAATCTATATTAGATAAAAACAAAAAAGAAGAAAAAGAAGAAAAGTCTTTGGATTTAAATTCTTGGTTGTCTACTGTGGATTTTAGTGCAGATAATATTTTTGCTGATACCGATATTATGCAAAGTCCAATAGAGGGGAAAGAAGGGGATGCTCTATATAGGGCATCTCATGAAATTTGTATTCAACAAATGCCAGAGTGTGCAAGTGAACTATCTATGTTGCAGTTAATGTATGCGCAACAGATTAGAAACGATTGTGTCGCGTACGAAAATAGTTTAAAGCAACAGAAAAATGCCAGTGCGCAAAAGTTATATGTTGCAGAACAAGCTCTGCGTGATGCTGCATTGGAACAGTATCAAACTGCTAATAAATATGATTTAGGTCAATGTACGGTGGAATTTAAAAATTGTATGATGTCTACTGGTGGATGCGGGGATGATTTTTCGGGGTGTGCATCAGTTGCTGCTTTTGATTCAACAAGTACACGCGGTAATAAAAAGGCATCAAATTATGAGATAAAAGGCAATGTAACCAGTATAGAAATAAAAGCGTCTACTTATGATATTTTATTGTCTAAAAAACCTTTATGCGAAAGTGTTACGAAACAGTGTCAGTTAGTTGCAGATCAAGTTTGGGACACGTTTTTAAAAGAAGTGGCTCCACAGATTAAATCTGCAGAATTGATAGCGGAAGATAATGCTCGGCAGAGTTGTGTAGGGAATATATCGTCTTGTTTTCAACAGGCTTGTAAGGACACAATTGATCCAAACGATCCGGATGGTTCATATGATTTGTGCTTGACCAGACCAGAGACTATGTTGAATTTATGTCAAGTACCTTTAAATGCGTGTGGTATTTCTACAGCGTCAGCAGCAAAAGCTCAAGAATCTGAAATATGGGGCTTTGTTGTTGCTAGATTGGCCTCTATGAGGATAGATTCTTGCACTACTCAATTTAAGGAGTGTTTACAATCTGAGGATAGGTGTGGGGAAGATTATTCGCAATGTATAGGATTAGATTTGGAGGGGATAAGAGATATGTGTCCAATAGAAACTCTTACTGCCTGTCAACAAGTGGATAAAGATGGAAATAATTTAATAACATCTATGGATCAAATAGATAGCATTATACAAGGGGTCTATTTAGGAATTGACAATGCGTTATTAAATCAATGTCAAAAATTGGTTAACGAAAAAATGATTGATTTATGTGGAGATACCTCTAACTGTTATGCTTTTGAAGATGACTCTGTTATCGGAACAGAAAGTTTGTTGAGTTATAAAGATAATGATGGTAATTATGTTATAGATGGTTTGATTTCCTTTGGGAATTTAGAAGTTGAGAAAACTTCTAAAGAGTCTGAAAATAATGCGGACTATAAATATAATACATATGAAATAAACATTGGAAATTATAAAGAACATTTGAATGAGGCAGATCCAACCGCAGCCAGAGTCGTTTCTTCTTTAGAATCCGTCGCTAATAAAATAGAGCAGAAAATAGCTATATTGAGGCAAGATCCTGAGATTCAAATGTGTGTAGAGGGTAGAAATATGACCCAAATAAAGAGAGGGGGCGGGACTTCTACAGCAAGATTTCCTTATTTGTTAGACTCTTCTATAATGGCTATTGTTGCTGGAGGTTTAGATAAAGCAAAAAGTAATTATACAAAAAAATATAATGAACTTGTAGAAGAGGCTTTAGAAGACCAAAATGATCAAATAAAATCTGTTTTATGTGCTGCTATGGCTTCTAGTGGCGAGCCCCAATGTGTTAAGTATAATACGGATAAATCTGGTGAAGCGGTATGTTCTTCTTATGAAGCTCCTTTTATGGAGGACATATTTACTGAAGATTCTAATCAACAAGTTGGAATTTCAGGAACAGATATGTATTCAACAAAATATGTTATTTCCGGAGCAAAAATGTCTGATTTGGCTTCTATACAGATGAACGGGCATTCTGAATACACTCAGGTTGATTCTTTTGGCAATATGATAGGAAAAGTAACGATGTCTTCTGTTTATTCGCCATCTACAAATACTTGCGTTATAACAACAAATACGACAATGTGTAAAGATATGGAAGAGGTTATTACTGTTAGCGAGGAAGTAAAGTGTGGAGGTGGTGGAATAACTGTACTTGGTGGAAATAGCTGCACCGGTAGCGGAGGAATTCTAAATATAGGCGGAGGTTCTAGAACTACTACGACAGTACAGAATTTTCAGGGTGTTGCTTGTAAAAGTTTTATGGATCCAGTCGTTTATACTAATAGTGTAAAAATGTGATGTCATTAAAAACCGCCTCAAAGGCGGTTTTTAATTTAATTCGTCAAGATTGGTTATAATTTTTATACCTTTTTTAGACCAAGCTTCCTTGTTGCTTTCTAAATCAAGTATATTCGTTTTTCCTAGGTATAAAATTGGTTTTAAATCTTTAGATTCTGCTGTGCTTAATAATGCAGGAATCGGTGATGGTTTTTGCTTGCCCGCCGCAAACCATGTCTCTTCATCTGCTATCCAAAAATCGGAGTCCGTATGTGCCGCAATCGCGTTTTGTTCCGTTATTATTATATTGTTTCCTATTGTAAATTTTATCCCTTTCTCAGATAAATATTCTGTTACAGGTAAAAGTTCTGATGAAATTTCTTCTGCCGCACCTTCAGCGTTTTTTAAACTTTCTGTTTCTTCTTCGTCAAAATTTATATCAGAAAAAATGGGTGAAAAGGACGGTATATCCGAATCGGTGTCTTCTAATTCTTTATTTATGTCAAAATCTGTGGGAACGGGTAATTCACCTGCAGATTGCAGTTCTGGTTCTTTATCTATTTTAGGGGAAACAAATTGTTCGGAAACGTTGCTTATATCAAAATTTGATTTAGGGTTTGGGCCAGCATGTACGCGGGCTCGTAAAAACGCTTGCCGTAATTCTACAGGAATAATTTTTTCTTCTTTTTGGGGTTCGGATTTCGTTTTTTCTTCTGCCTGGGTTTCTGAAATTTCTTCTGCTTTTTTTTCTTCGGCATTTTCTTCTTTTACAGGTAATAACCATTTTGGTGTTTTGGGAACAAACAACGGTTTTTTTGTGCGGATTATTATGCTTGTTGTTGCGATATACATAGGAATTGCGGCTAGTATTAGTATTCCAAATACGAAACCAGGGAACCCTTTTAAATGTGCATGAAACAGTTTTATCCAATTCTGCCAGACGAACATATTAAAATTAAACATGAACAGCAAAATAAACCACATTACAAATATGTAACACAAAGTCCATATGGTTACATATTTATAGTTTTTGAAAAAATTTAAAATCTTGTCCGTCATCAATAATAAATTATAGACAATATATTTAATTTGTCAACTATATCCTTGTATATATTGTGAAAAATGTACCTAAAAAGTACTTTTTTTTATCTTTATTTTAGGGTATAATTATTAAGATAGATTATAAGGGGGAGTTTTATGCGGGCTCGGTTAAAGTTTTTGGGAATGTCTGCGGTTAGTTTAGGTTTTTGTGCCTTTGTTGGTAATGTTTACGCCGTAACTTCTGCTGGTCGTGACGCTTATAGCAATGTTGCTCAGGTAACCCGCTCTGGGGCAACGACAGCTACGTCTTCTCAACGTATGCCAACTATGCCGACTTTACCAAATTTTACGGTCGGTAATACTTCGACAAGTTTGCCTGTGGATGTGCCTGATGGGCCAGATAATCCAGATGAACCAGATGACCCGGATGATCCTGATGAACCTACCTCTGAGTGTCCTGATGGCGGGGTTAAAGATTCTGATTATACCGTCGATAATTGTATGGATGATGTTTTGTTATGCGTTAATACCGGTGCACTGCCAAATGGTATAAATGATTTATTTAATGAAGATTTGCGTAATTCTATTGTTAATGGGATGAATCTTTGTACTGCTCAGGTTGAAAGATGTATAAGAGAAGTTCGTAAGGATTGTGCAAATATTTACCGTACTTCTGCAGACGTTTGGATTGATTTCAATTCGCGTAAAGTTCAACCTGCATATTATAATTTTGTCTTACGTAAAACGGGTTTAACGCCGAATCAGGCGGAAAATACCTGCCTTTTATTAGATGTGAATACATATGGATCTGCATTTACTGCAGTATCTGTTTCCGGTAAGGTTAGTGAAGAATATAACATTGGTGTTGGGGCTTATAACGGTCAAAACGGAAATGTGTTGGTAAAAAATAATTCTCAGGGTGCCGCATTAAATTACGGAAATCCCGGTGTTGATGGTAATCGTGGGCATTATGCACGTTGGGATCCTGCAACTGCTGAATGTTGGATCCGCGTCGCAGCGTATAATAAAGATTCTCAGATTAAGAATAGTTGGTTGTTCGGTGCAGCTGGTGATGATCAACCTGCAGAGGTATGGCGTTTGGCGGGTGATACGTTTACTTGTAATAAAGATCTTTTCGGTTTTTCTTTAATGAATCAGACAAGTACTGCTGCAGTTGTCGGTGTCGGTGGAGGTGCTTTACTTGGTGTCGGTGTAGGGGCTTTAGCTGGTCATGGTGAAAGGGCTTTTGATTGTAGTAATGATAAGCATCGTGAAATGCTTACAGAAGAAATAAGGACAAATGCTAGTTTTGGTTCTATAAGCGAATATTTAGAAACAACTATTCCTGCAAACGTTAAAGTCATTACAAAGAATCAATGCGATGAAGTTGTTGATTTGTATAGTCGATATGTACAAGTGAAAGAGGCTTTGAAAAAATGTGGAACAGTAGGAATGACTTCAAATTCGACAGTTTATTCTGAAGTAGAAGCTAAATGTCGGAATTATAATGTGTTAGAGGATTGCTTTAAAACACTTGATATATTATCTCCTTGCGTTGGAAAGAATTTTTCTACATTAAAACAATGTACCGATTTTGTAGCGCAGCAAAATGCGGATGCTGCATTAGGCATGAGCGCAAGTACAGAAGTTAATGAATTTTGTTCTTTTAAACCGTTAAATTTAGCGCGCGCTCGTGGCGAAGGAATATATTGTAATCCTGGCGATGAAGGTTGCATTGATAATGTAAGAATAAGTGTAGACGTTGAACGTTTAAATAAAATTTTCTCTAGCGAAATAGAAGATTTATTGAAAAACGGTGAAGAATCTAATATGGCAAAAAGTATCGGTATCGGTGCTGCTGTTGGCGTTGGGGCAGGTGGGTTGGCTACTGCTATTACTGCTTTCGTAGAACGTAGCAACATAAGTTGCCGTGTCGGGGATGGACTTGCTCAGGTCGGATTCGGAAAATCGTACTCCATTGAAACATTAAAAGATTTTTATGTTAAATGGAAACTTAATTTGCCTGAGGTTGTTACCCCGACAGGTACTGCAGTTGATTGTAATTCATGGAAGCGTTCATGTGGAACTATAACAGATTTAAATCTATGTAAAAAGGCACAATTAAATTATAAATCTGTAGAAGCACCAACGATTACTTTGATACCAAGTGCTTGTGCTGTTTCGGGTAGTGCTTGTATAGAAAATTATCCGGTCGCGAAATCATATGGTGCTTGTGAATAAGTTTTGAAAGGTGTTCAAAATCCCGCAATACTGCGGGATTTTTTATTTGTGACATCTTTATATACTATTATGAAATTATAGTATATTTTAATCAGTAAAAAATTATGGGCATACAACGATATATTATTATAATTTATTTTAAGTATGTTCGATAATTAAATAATAAATAAACCGTTTAATAAGTTTTTAATTAAATTTATTTATTCTCACACACAAGTATGTCATTTACGTTTTCACCGCTAAATAATACGTAAAAGTCTACACGTCTATCCAAAGCTTTAGATTTACTATCCGTACCCTTCGCACACGTAGACCCAACAGGACGAGTACTTATCTTTG
>CALXNF010000053.1 GCA_944389685.1 uncultured Alphaproteobacteria bacterium
TATGTGAAAATTCTATATCTTCTAGTGATATATCGATGTCCAGTTCTTCTTTTGCTTCACGTATTGCAGCGGCCAGGGCTGTTTCGCCTTGCTCAATATGACCTGCAGGCATTACCCACCAACCGCCCCCATAACTGAAAAATCCATCGTTGCGAAAGAATAATAATGTCTTGTCGCCGTCCTTGATAATCAGGTTTATTACGCCTTTGAATTTTGCACGCTCTGTCATTTTTTATCCATTTGGTAATTACATATTAAATGTATATTCTTGAAACAAAAAACTCAACAATAATAATAGACATATTTTTATAATTTGACACATGGGTATTTCTTGATAAAATAAAAGTGTGTATATAACAAAGGTTAGCCGATGAGTCGTATGTAAACTTATTTTTTCTATCAAGCTGCCCGAATTATTCGGGGCAATTAAAGTTTACATAAAAGGCAATCTTATGAAATCTATTTCTTTATTAAACATCTGTTTTGCATATTCTTGTATGGACGATTTATTCACAGATTTATCATATTCGTTCAGTGCAGATAAAAAAGTCGCCATTATCGGTGATAATGGGGCAGGGAAAACAACACTGTTAAAAATAATTTCTGGCGATTTAGTTGCTGATTCTGGGCGGGTGGTACGTAATGCCACTTGTAATTTATTAAATCAAATTAATGCGGATTCTGCAAAAAGTGGCGGTCAAAGTCAGCAACAGGCATTGAGCAGAGTCTTTGATTCCATGGCTGATATTTTATTGCTGGACGAGCCGACCAATAACCTGGACGCAACTGCCCGCCAAGATTTTTTCAAAAAACTGTTTTCTTATCATGGTGGCGCGGTTATAGTGTCGCATGACAGGGAATTATTGAATCAAATGGATATGCTGTTGGAATTGCATAACGGCAAGTTATCTGTGTTCGGCGGTAATTATGATTTTTATGTCGTTCAAAAAAGACAAATACAAGCCAGCATAGAATCAAAATATACAGATGCACAGAAAGAAATCGCCAGATTAAATACAACAATTACAAAGGCTCAAAATACACGCCAACATCACGAAGCCAAACAAAAGAAAGACAAAGCAAATAAATCTGCTGGGTCAAAAATTGCGGTAAATGCTTTGAAGGGCAAAAGTCAAGAAACCGAAGCAAAACGCAGAAAATTAATACAGGCAAAGTTGAGTAAACAACTGGAATGTTCCGCTGAATTATCGGCGCAATTACGCAATGACACAATAAAAATTCCACTGTCAAATATCAAAGTTTATGACAAAGAAATTGTGAGACTTGAAAATGTTTACTTTTCTTATGGCGAAAAAAGAGTTTTATCAGATTTTTGTTTTACGATGCGAACAGGTGAACGTGTCAGATTAGTTGGCAATAATGGGGCAGGTAAAACAACACTGTTGAAATTGATAAGTGGTATTTTGCAGCCGTTATCTGGTAATATAAAAACATCTGGAAATATTGCATATTTAAATCAAGATTTATCATTACTTAATCCCGATAAAAGCGTTGTTGAAAATATTGCGGATTATGCAGGAATTTTGCGGCATAATGCACATATTATTGCGGCAAAATTTGGGTTTCGTGGGGATGCGTCTAAAAAGAAAGTTGCTGTTTTGTCGGGTGGGGAATTATTAAAAGCAACTTTGGCTGCTGTGATTGGTTCTGAAAAGCAGCCAGATTTGTTGATATTAGACGAACCGACTAATAATCTGGATATAAAAAGCACAATGGTTTTGGAAGATGCATTAAACCAGTATCATGGTGCAATTTTAATTGTATCACACGATGAAGCTTTTATAAATAGATTGCATACAGATAAAGCGATAATTATATAGTGGTGGATATATTTCGTATTTTTATATCGGCAGGCGTTTAGTATGAAAATATTGTTTTCTGACGTTTTATATTAGTAATTGACGATACACATAGGCGATTGTATAGTTTGTTTATTATGGCAGAAGTAAAAACTAATGTTATGCGTATTTTAGACTCGCATAAGATATCATATAAAACTTATTCTTATGTGGGAACTGGGGCAGTTAACGGTGAAGAAGTTGCACAGGTTTTAAATCAAAATCCGTTGCAAGTTTTTAAAACTTTGGTTACAGTTGCTCGTTCCGGTCAACATTATGTTTTTATGATACCTGTTTGCAAGGAATTAGATTTAAAGAAAGCCGCAACAGCTGTTGGTGAAAAATCTATAGACATGTTAAAAATGCGAGATTTGTTAAGCCTGACAGGATATGTTCATGGTGGTTGCAGTCCAATAGGTATGAAAAAGCAATTCAAAACTGTTGCGGATATATCTGCAAAGAATTTTGATACGATTATATTTAGTGCTGGTCGTGTCGGACATCAGGTTGAAATATCACCGTCGGACCTTGAAAAAATTATACTGATTTCTTTTTATGGGCTCTGTTTAGAATAGAATTAAAAAAGCTTAATATATCTTGTTGAACTTGTTTATAATTTAGTTCTAAAAGTAATTCATGTCTTGCACCGGGGTAAATAATTAGGGTCAAATTTTTTACATGTTTCGATTTATAATTATTATATAGATTTTTTGCTAATTTTGCGTTCATGCTTACAGGGTCATTACCACCACTTATTATTAGTATGGGCAAATTTTTATTTGCATTTCCAGATAATTTAATTAAATTTTTAAACAAAGAATAATAGAACCCATATGAAAAATAACGAACGTGCATGGTATCTTTTTCATGAAGTTCGACTTGCTTTTTATCTCGCGTTAGTTTGCTATCTCCATTGCCGTGATTTCGAATGGGCGAAAAATATTCTATAAGGCGAGCGGGTGCATCGGGATCAAATATTTTTTCGCCTATAAAAGACGCAATTAACCCAGGAATTGCTAAAGCCAACGGGTATTTAGCGGTTCCAGACAAACATACTGCTGCCATTGATAAATTGGGTTCTTCTATGATACGTTGAGCGATGAAACTTCCGTAGCTATGACTAAAAATAAATACAGGCAGTTTGTACTTTTTGCTTAAATATTTATATATTGCGATTTCATCTGAAACTATAGATGCAAAAAGATCTGGATCCCCGTTTGTTTTTCCAATCATTGATATATCTTTTGCGGTGCGACCATGGGCACGGTGATCATCGCCGAAAGCTATATAGCCATGTTTATTAAGGAATTTTGCAAATCTTTCATATCGCATAACATGTTCGTCCATTCCATGAATTATTTGCACAACGCCAATAGGTTTATTTATATCGTTCCATAGAGAACAAACTAAGTTAAAACCGTCATTGGTGGTAAAATTTATTGTTCGCATTAAATTTAATCCTTTTTACTTAAAGGATATAAATAAGCTTAAATAAATTGTATAAGTTTGTTTTCCGCATTTTTATGCGTATTCTCCGGAAATGCGTCCACTTGCCCAAGCCCAATGTAGATTAAAACCACCTAAATCACCCGCTATGTCAAGAACTTCGCCAGTAAAAAACAATCCTGGACACAGTTGAGATTCCATTGTTTTCGAGGATATTTTTGTGGTATCTATCCCGCCACGTACAACCTCGGCACTTTGTAAACCGTGTAGTTTTATATCTCGATTACTGATAGTTACTTTT
>CALXNF010000054.1 GCA_944389685.1 uncultured Alphaproteobacteria bacterium
GGATATTGACAAAATTTATCTTTTGTATATTATTATATTATGTTCATTCGAAAAAACACTCTTTTTTCTGTCACAGAATCTGATTTAGATTCAAATGGGAATCTACATATTCCCAGTGGCGTCACAAATATAGCACCAAACGTAGGCAACGCTTTAACTGGTATAAAAAGCGTATATTTCCCAGATTCAATGAACGAAATAAAAAACTCTATATTCAACGACAACCCCACACTAAAAGAGATTTTCTTCGGCAAACGAATTTCAAATATAAATTCAAATGCTTTTTTAAACTGTGAAAACATAGAAACCATTCAGATTCCTAATAGCCCGAAAGAAATTCACCCTTGGTTTGAGTTTGCCTTTCCAAATTTAAAACGTATTATAAAATACGAAAAAAACGATATTCCTTGTTCTTATATCGTAAACAGATACCACGGGAAATACTATTATGAAACTTCATATAAAAAGTTAGGAACTATAAAAGTATCAAATATACATAAATTATTTTCTGACGAAAAAGATGCACTCACCCCCCAGAAAATTTGTGTACAAATAAACAACGAATATTTTTTCATAGGTAAAGATTTAAAATCGGCATTATATGAATGCAAAAAATATTTATTAATGCAAAATTTTGAACGAAAAATATGGGAATACAAAACAATAGCTGCTTCTAAAAATTCATCAATAAAACGTTATGAATTAATTTTAAGAGAAGCAATTAAAGAATCAATTTGTGCGTTATACCCAAACATTACAAAATCTGATTATAAAAAAATTTATGGCTACATACGAAATTTACAAGTTTATATAAAATATTTAGAAAGCGTAGAAAAAAAATACAAAAACACAGAACGACAATTTCATGAACTATATGGCCTGACATTTGAAGAATTATTAAACAAAATAACCCCTGTATCCGAACAAAAATTAAAAAAGACAAGTACCAGATTATTAAAAAGTCGACCAATCCCTGCCAAAGAAATGACTGCTATTGCTCGTGCGGGCTACGGCAATCCGGGTGCGTTTCCTTATTCTTGGTTAAAAAACATACAAAAAGGAAACCGATCAACTGTAACAAAAAAATTACACGAAATTTTAAAAGCCGCAGCTATAAAAATGTACACGCCTGAGCACACAAAAGAACCTACTATAAGTTTAGAAAAATTATCAGAAAAAATATCAAAAGTAATTAAACAACCAATAGAAATAAAATATTTAAACTCTGGTAATTTTTCTAAAACTTATACAATGCAAATTCCGGGTGATAAAAAGTACGTATGGAAAATTTATCACTGTGATAGGTATTGGAAAACAATAACTTCTTACCATCATGATACCGAAATTCAAAACTCGTTCCTTATCAGCGGGAAAAAATATTACGGTAAAATAAAATTTAGAAAAATTTCAACCGCCGGCATCAGTAATCAGCTGGGTGAAACTTACCTTATATATCCATATACAGAAGAAGAAACGCGCACACAACAACCCAACTTTAGCTATGCCTGTCTTACGAAACCTTACTCACTAATTGATAGAAACGAAAATAATATTCTTAATAATACTTTAATTGATATTGGTGGATTACGAATAAATTATGCACAATGGCATCAACCGACATATATATCAAAAATAAGTAATACAATACTTTACCATTCTTGGAACGATTTAGGCTATGTTTTAAACAACTATACAAGCAGCCAGATACACAATGCACTGGAATTTGTTAGTGATAGAATTTCGATAAGATGGATTGATTTTAATAAAATCCAAGCAAAAATAGAGTTTTTAAAAAACAAAACCAGATATAACAGACGATAAAAAACCCGCTTTCGCGGGTTTTTTATGGTCGGATACTTAACATATCACCATATTGACCTATTTCTTGAGCACCGATATAGCATCTTAGATGCTTACCTACGCTGTTCATCCATTCGTTATAGGCTTCTTTTTCAGCAGCGCTTAAGTTAGCAGCCTGGATATCACGCGTAGCCTTGTTAACCAAGAAACCACCAGCCGCACCCGTCAATACAGCCCCCAAAGTTGGCGCCAACCACTGATTCTTACCTCCAGAAGAAGAATCAGCATTTTCACACTCTGTTTTCAGTAACTCTAAGTAACGCTTTGCTGTAGTTGCCTCTTCGTCTCTTTTACCCGTTTTAGTTTGATAATCAGAATCTGATGATTTAGCAGCATCAACAGCTTTTTGGGCAGAAATCCAATTTGATACAGAATTTGTAGCCGCCTTTATAGTCTCATCTGAAACTTTTAAATTTTTCGCTTCCGTTTCTACACGTTTCATAAAGTTGGAAACAGAAGTAGTATCATTTTTATCAATACTATCTATTATTGTATCTACAAATTTCTCAACAATTGTCTTACTGTCACTGCTCTCATTTTTAGATATACCTGTTAATTTACCAAACACGCTGCCATCTGCAATGCCGGCACCAAGGTACGCACCACCAAGGCTGCCGCCAACAGTTCCTAACAAAGTAGTCCAAAATTCAGTTCTTTTCTGACTTTCGCGTTTGTCGGCTGTTGCATCCGCCGCCGCCGCATTTGCCAAAGTTTCAAGTTCAGAATATGGTATCCAGCTTCCACAAGTGAACGCATCACCAACAGCGAAATACGCTGTTGCCCAGTCTGCACCGTTCATTGCAGCCTGAATTTTCGGATCATCGGAAACCAATTTTACCTGGGCACTGCAGAACGAACCGTATAGCTCGTTACTTGGGTTAAAGTCACTACGATCCAATCCCATAATGCTATAATCATTCGGAACTGTTTTTCCTTTCAACTTAACCCACATAAATGCGCTTCCTGTATCGGTCGTTCCCAAAATACCACCCTCGTTGAAAGACAAGCAAATATTCTGTTCTTCTGTTAACTTTTTATTATATATTGCCTGCGCTTCTTTTTCTAAGTCATATACCAAATCACGGAACAACGTGGACGCCGCTTGGTTTTGAACATAAGTTGAATATGACGTATATACTGGTGTGTCATATATGTTGCCACTTGCATCCACAGAATAACATACACCTTGACTGCCGTCAGATGCTGTACATAATGGATTTCCATTATCATCTGTTGCCTGTACTCGGCTTGCATCAACTTCTGTTGCTGCACCGGCATCAATCCAACCTTCGCGTACACTGTTTATATTACTGCCCCAATAAGACGCACTGCTTTCCGAAATCTTTAGTTTATTTTGTTCAATTGCCAAATGTTCCTGACAAACCGAGGCATTCTTAACAGTATCTAAACACAACCCCAATACGATGGTATAATCTAAAACACCACCGACTTTGTTCATACTGCTATCAAATGAAGAATCCCCTGATTGAGTTAAAGAAGAATAAACATCTGTACGATTACGATAGCAACTAGAATAATCTGTTCCGCACATAGAACGAACACAACTTTTTGCGACCGCTTCGCATTGTGTGCGCATCTGTGCAATTGCGGCATCACTATAACTTGTTGCCAAAGAAGCGTTCAAAGAAGCAATTACGCCAATTGGATCCTTGCTGCTTTTACTATACTTTGGAAATAACGTATCAAAGGCTGTACTATCTATATAAGAATAAGAATAACTACCTGTATCATCTGGATTGGACGCTGCATATTGACAATATGGATCTGTATTTACGATATCAGAACAACCTGTTTTTATTTCTTCATAGCTTACCGCGTTATTAATCGTTTTATCTGTTGCACCAAACACCTGAGAATAACAAGCGGCACCACTGCCACCACCGCAAACGCGCATAGCACATGTCTTAATTGTATTTGCACAGTTATTTTTTGCCTCGGTATCAAATTCTTCTATCAAATCAGCAATTTTTGCTTTCATCGTGGCATTCATACGATCTGAATAAGCATCTGCAAAAACATCTTCCTGATTATTAGAATCACTTAATTGCGAAGCAGACGGCATAGCCCCGTTCCCTAAGAAAGTTGCATAGCAATATTTGTTTGAACCAATTGTATTCAAACAAGCACTTTTAATATAAGACTGAACAGAAGAACTGCTATTGGTATCAAAAGAGCTTATAGATGCACCAACTTCTAACAATTTACCGTTTCTAATTGCTTCAACCAAATTTATTGTATTAACACTTGTATCTTCATAACATTTATATGGGTTCGTTGCACAAGCGTTCAAAATACATTGATCAACGACTTTATAGCAAGTGGAAACCGCATTAATCGCCGCCAAGGCAGCACCTTCGCTGATCATTACCCCAATGCGACTATCCGCTGCAGGATTAGACGTATTTGTTGCCGAACCAAACAGTTCTATTTTACCGTCACTTTGACAACGTGCCAACGTAGAATCACAATATACCATTTGCTTTCTAAATTCTGAGTTAGTTGTACACAATTCAAAGTCCGCCCCACAAACGTTGTCGCGCTGCAAACAAGTTGTATAACGACGAACACAGTCACTTGTATTGTACATATTTGAAATCGCCGCACCAGCTATCATCTGTCCCAATACACTGCCATCCGTAGGATATGTATAATCTGTTATTTCACCATAGGAATTAGTAGATGCAACGCTTGATAACGCCGTCGTAGAAGAAGTACCAAACAATGCATTAACGCCAGAAGACGAACATTGCGCCAAAGTACTTAAACATTGTGGCATCTTACCATGAAAAAGAACTTTCGTTGTGCACTCTTCAAAATTAGCACCACAAACATTGGTGTCCTTTAAACACGATGTATATGCATCGATACATTCTACATTGTCTAGCAGATTAGATGTAGTACCAGATGTAGAATTAACATAACTGTTTAAATATGCAGTCATTGTCGGCAACCTTGACGACGCCGTCCCAATCACACTAGGACGCGCAGTAAGCGCAAACGCAGCAGGAACAACACCGCAGACAGCCAGAAAACCAATTGATTTTTTCAGAAAGTTCATTGACTCACTCCATACTTATTACATTAAGTATAACATAAAATAAAAATCAGACAAAGGAAAAATGCACAAAAAATAAAAAGATTTAATAAAAAATTTAAGGTTAAATGTTCCCCATTTAACAAATTTAACCTATTTCGTTTAATATCTCTTTTAGCTCTAACATATCATCCGGTAAACCCGCTTTAAAATGCAAGTCTTTACCCGTTACAGGATGCACAAAATCTAAAACCTCTGCATGCAACATTTGACCGTCATGCGTTTTTAAAAAATTTAGTAATTCTGAATTTTTTACACTAGCAAGCCTATTTGCACCACGCCCATAAACAGGATCGCACAAAACAGGGAAACCATGCGCAGATAAATGTACTCGTATTTGATGCGTTCGCCCAGTTAAAAGAGTACATCTAAATTGCGAAACCCCGGCTCGATTCCAAACATCTGAAACTGTTACCTGCGTGTGCGCCTCTTTACCGCCAGTTTTAACCATCGTCATTTTCTGCCGATTCCTTGATGACCTGGCTATATTTCCTGTGATGTCTGCGCTATCCCAATTAGGAACACCCCAAACAAAAGCGATATATTTACGGGTCAAATCATGTGCAGAAAATATTTTCACCAATCCTCTAAACGCTGCGTCAGATTTTGCAAAAACCATTACGCCGCTGGTATCCTTATCCAATCGGTGAACTACTCCTGGACGCGTTTCCCCACCCAACAAAGATAAATGTGTATGAGCTAAAATATTTTGAACCAACGTCCCCGTTTTATTCCCAGCGGACGGATACATTACTATACCACGCGGCTTATTTATAACGATTATATCATCGTCTTCATACAAAACGTCTAAATCAAAATCACAAGATATATTTTCTGCCGCAATATTCGTTTCTCTAACTGGAATTTTAATATGAATTTCATCTCCTACACGTAACCGTGTAGAAAATTTTACCACAATCCCATTTTGTGTGACAGTAAAGCGCTGAATTTCACTGCGAGAATAAGTCGGAATTTTACTAACTAAAAATTTATCCAGACGGGTTCCTTTATCCTCTTCTGAAACAACAAAATCTAATTCGTCTTGCATCGTTTACCTATTTATACTCGCTCCAATCCGGCCCTTTTTCGCACTTCTTTAAATCAATAGTCAGTTCGCGCCCAGAACTTTCAACCGGACAAATTAAAATCCCCGTACTTTCTGCCTGATCTGCTTCCCTAGTCGCATTTCGCCAGGTAAATTTTATTTCTTCTGGGGCATATAAACAGGCTATTTGAAGTTCTCCCTCGTGTTTATCATTTGGTCCAACCCAAACGCGAACCCCTTCGCCAAGTCCATAACAAGGAAAACCATCTAAATAATATAAAACCAAACCGCGCCCAACTAAACTTGATGAAGGTATAAACTTCCCACGGTATTCATGATAACGAAGCCCCGTCAAACCTTCCCAATCTGTACTTGTTGAAAAAATACTTACACGCGGTTGAGCAGGCGGCTTTCCACCCCCCCCTTCCCCAGAAGGTTTGCCCCCATCTTCTGCCAAAGCTATATTAAAAACAAAAAAAATTGAAAAAACACATAATAAAAATTTCTTCATTCTATTTCTCCTGCCCCTCTAGCTCTACAGCAATTTTTTCAACGTTTGTAATTGGCACAGACAAAGCATGTTTAAACGCTACGTCCTTACCTGCTTCTAAAAGAGTAGCAGACGGCATAAAACGTTGTCGCGCAACTATATTACCATTCAAATCATACGAAGTTATAATTAAACCGGGCACCCCATAAATTTGTTCCGAACGATTTAATACCCGCCCAGAAACAACAAACCTATCGATCCCATTTTCATCTGCTTCTGTTTTTATATCGACTATTTCTGCGATAATCGGTTTTTCCTGTATCTCTTTTATCTGATGCTGATACAAAACTGCTATTGCAAATATAAAAGCAGATAACAGTGCACATACCGCAGCAATAAATACTAATATTGAATTACGTCGCTGAGGTCTTTGTACTACCCACGTATTACCGCACACAGCGCATTTAACAGATCCAGACGGAACTTTATCTAAGGCATATTCTGTTTTACAAAAATTACAAATTGTTTTCATATTATGATTTATACCACATATTATTCTAAATTCAACTGACTATATTTTAATCTTACATTATTTTGAATCTCGTTTATCGCATTCATGTAATCAGAAG
Source organism: uncultured Alphaproteobacteria bacterium (assembly GCA_944389685.1). GTDB lineage: Bacteria > Pseudomonadota > Alphaproteobacteria > Rs-D84 > Rs-D84 > Enterousia. The sequence continues at coordinate 7,140 of CALXNF010000054.1, forward strand.
CCGTCGCGTTCTTATTAGAAGCAACACCGCTAAATATACGCCACGTGTCTGTATCTGTATCAGACTCATCATGAACAACCATCTGAGCCATGCGATTTAGTTCTTGCAAAGAAACATCCATAAAACTTCCGATGCCGACAGATGCGTCCCAATAAAAGTTTGGATTTTTAGAATCTTCTATTCTATCATAAACCTCTAGACGGGGCGTTATGGAGCCTGCAAAACCAACTGTAACAAACATTGCGTCAATTATACCGCTTGTCATATCTAATGTTCTATTAACGTTTAAAACGGCCGGTCCTTCATCAGAATTTATAGATAAACCACCCAGCGTCATATTCGAAACCCATAAATCGCCAGTCGTAAAATTAGTAAATTTGCCTAAATCCGCCATAGAAAAATTCTTAGCAACTTCCATTGTTCTTGAATCGGAAGACAATATTCCCGAAACAGTCGCATTTTTAACCTCTAAGATATTATCCAACTCAGTTCTATTCTGAAAAATTACGTCATTAGATACAGCAACACCTAATGTAATATTTTCGGCAAAATCTACTGAACTTGCATCAAAAAAAGCAGCATTTGTTATATCGTGTCCGCCTAAATTTAATCCAGACAGCATCATCGTATCACTCGCATTGTCAGTGGGTACCCGATACAAGTATAACGCATTATCACGATTTACTGTTGTGGTTTCAACCAGTCCACCAGAAACATTTAAACCTAAATCAACAGTGTCCGCACGCCACGCCCCGAAAGTACCATAGGCACGATTCCCCTCAATAAACCCCATAGAGTCACCCCCCATAGCGACAATCTCTCGTGTGCGAAGGGGGGTTATATCATCAGAAGAAAAAACGATCACCCCCTGCAATGTTGCACGTCCGTCTATATCATTAGACTTTAAAATCCTTAATTGATATTGGCCACTTTCATCAGATGCTAAATCATGGTTCAAACCATATTCGCTCAATTCAGAAATATTTACACGAGTAATATTCTTCCCCACAGTTGTCAATAAAGCCTCCCGATGATCAACTATATACCTTTCCAATGCGGTCTGAATGCTTTCCATCTGTTCTGTTATAGCCGCATTTTCTGCCCGCTGAACGATACTTTGTTGATACTTAAATATAAAAGGCATTATTATAGCAGCCAGCGCAACGGTCATAAGCAACTCAACCAACATGGAACCGCGCTGACTTTTATATTTTTCTTTTGATATTTTGCTTATAAACGAAAACATCACATTTCCTTTGGCATTGCAATCTGCCAATCCGAAGACATAATTACCCCGAACTCTTCGGCATTAGGCATTAATGGGACAGTACCACGAGACAAATATAGTTCTGAAAATCTAGGAGGTGTCAATGACGGAAATGACCAGCTGCCTATTTTTAAAGGAACAGTCGTCGACATCAGTAATTCACCGGATATCGTTAAACCAAAATCGTCATAAAAAATGATTTCCTCTGCTGACACATATGAAGTTAAAACTGTATGTGCTGTAATACCGGCAAAACCACTAATCGTTCTAGACGAGTCTGATTTTAAAGTTAAATTATTTCCCACATTTACAGAATTTACAACCGTTGCCCTATCCGTTATGATTTGCCCCACTGTCGTATAGTTATTTCCGTTTAACGTATCAGCATAAATATTCTTAAAACCAGATATATCACCAGTAACGCGCATAGAATCAAACAAAGCTTGTTCACCATCTAAATTTGCCCCCGACGAAAAATATAAAGTATTGGCGACCATATTGCTTGTTTCTATAAACTGTGTAGAAGCATTTCTTATTTCAGCAGATTTCGCGTTAATTCCGCCCACATCATATACGCGATTATTATTCATATTTAAGTCACATAACATCGTATTTAAATTTTCTTCACCTGTTTCCGTACGATGCAAATACCTAGTTTTATCTTCCCCGTCTGTATCCCTAGAAATTTTATATATTAAATTTCCCGTTTTAAAATCTGGTGCCGCAACGGCCCACGTTCTACCATATGCAACGCCATCATCACCCACGACGGCAGCATCTGCCCCGATATGACGCGCAACTTTTGAAGCCCGCAAATCAGTGGTATTCAAATCAAATGCTAAATAAACATCCGTAATAGTTGCCCCATTTACAACGTATTTATCTATAAAACCTGCTGAGGGTGCTTCGGATATCTCGTCCAGTTCTTCATCAGACAACTTTATCTGCGCCACGTCGGGCCAATCATTTTGATTTAAACGAACGAAATTCAATACCACATCTTTTAATTCAATGATTTTATTTGCGGCCGCCATATCGCGCAACGTATCATTCGTATCAGAAATTTGACTGTATAACAAAGGCGTCGCCATCGCAACAATCGCCATCGCCAGTAACACTTCCAGTATACTCGCACCTCGTTCTGCATCAGAAAAATGTTTACATTTACAAGCAGTCACTTTTCCCTTCCAACAAACACTGTTTTATATTTATTCTTTTCTCCAACCGCTGCCAAAAATAATACTGACAAATTATATACTGAGAAAGAGACGTCGCATTATACCTACCTTCAAGGTTAGATATAATTTCACGGCAATTTACATACTTATCATCATCTGCAGATGGTTTACTTATTATTGAAAAACCGTCGTTATTTATAGTTTCTAATAAAATATCGGGCAAGACAGATGTCCCAGCAGGTCTTATATCTAAAACGACAGCCCCTGTTTCCCCCTGATTTAAGGCATCAGAAGTTTGATCGCGCATAGTTATATTGGAAACAATTATAGAATTTGTCCTTATACCAGTTCTAGAAGAATATTCTAATTCATCTGGGTCAATATAAACATCTTGCCCTCGCGATGCATCAATATAAGAATCTATATCTAAACGCTCTACACTAAAATTAATATTCTGGCTTACCACGTCACCGTTTACAGTCCAATCAAGCGGTCCTGCGAAACTGGTTCTGCCAGCTGTCATAGAAAAATCATAAACAGAAGCAGAATTTGAAGTAAAGTTACCGGTATCACCAAACATAGAAACAGTTCTTGCCGAAATGTCCCCCACATACAAAGAACTACGTGTTAAAGACAAAGCCGATTCACCAAGGGAACTTTGAAACACAGCCTTATCAGCTATCATCACGTCAATATTATTTCTAACTTTTCTTCCGTCCTCAAGCCCGTATATTGACAATGTATTAAATTGACCACTATCAAATTCTCCGCGCCGTGCAAACACTTCCCCACCATTATCAAAAGAAAAACCGCCCATATCTAAATCTGTTAGGAAAACACTATCATCCAAATTAGTTTCATTTCTACGAACCACATCAGAATAAGCCTCATCTAAAGCCAAACCAACAAGAATATTATCACCAGAAATAGAGGCATAAAAACCGATGCGACGCGCTAATTCCGCCAATTGAACGTTTGTTAACCCCCCACCAGACAATTGTAAATACGCAGTAACAGCAATCGGAGTTTTATTTATTACTAACGAAATATCTTGACCTAAAGCCGTACGCGGTATGAACCCAAGAGGTAACCCATAAGATTCTAATAAATCAGAAAAAGTATCTCCGGATACTATCGTTGTATTATATGGTAAATCATTTGCTCTTTCACGTACGAAAATTCTGGCTGCAGTTTGTGCAACCTCAACTTTTTGAGTAGAAGCATACATTTGCGCATCAAGATCGCGTGCAGCAAGCCGTTGCGCAAAGAACGGTATAAAAGAAAAAATCAACGCCAGCGCAAGTAACGCCTGTAATAAAAAGTTACCGTTTTGTTGCCGCAATTAAACTTAACCTCCTACTGTAGTGATATTAGCAATTGAAAAAATATATTGCAATCGCTTTTAAGATTCATTATCATCTAATACGTTGAATAAGCGATGGTGATAAAACACTATTAAATATTTTCCTAAAAAAGATAAAGAATATGCAAAATAAGAAAAACCAATCGTCCGTAGGTTTAATGATTCAGCGCTGTCATAAATGGCGCCAAAAAAGAAAGCAATATATGGACCAAGCGCGTCAGACAACTGATGAGGTTGAACGCGAACGCTTAATGCAGGCGGCAGAACACTATGGTAGAATTGTAAGTGCGGAACAGGGAAAGATAGACTCTACGCGCGATCCAAAGGATAAGATGCCTGTACCAGAAGAAAGTGTAGACGTAACAGATATAATTGATTCATCTGATGAGGAAGAAACGAACTTTCCAGATTTTATAACGAACGAAAAATAAATTTTACGTACGAAAGTTGCACTTTAATTCTTGAAATTTTACTACATTTTGCTATGCTTTCCGAAAAGGAAGATTAAGCAATGGATAGTAATTATACTGTTTTAGCGCGCAAATACCGCAGCCAAGATTTTAAATCTTTAATCGGTCAGGACGTATTAGTAAAAACATTGACTACAGCTATTAACACTGGGCGTATTGCACACGCTTATATATTTACAGGGATCAGAGGAACCGGTAAAACAAGTACGGCTCGTATATTAGCAAAAGCTTTAAACTGTTTATCGACAGATGGCCCGACCGCATCGCCATGTGGGGAGTGCGAAAATTGTCGTGCGATTGCTGCAGGACAGCATATAGACGTTTTAGAAATTGACGCAGCGTCCCATACAGGTGTCGATAATATGCGCGACATTTTAGACGCCTCTCAATATCGTCCAACTAACGGCAGATATAAAGTATACATAATTGACGAAGTTCATATGCTATCTACTAGCGCATTTAACGCACTTTTAAAGACGTTGGAGGAACCGCCTGCACACGTAATATTTATTTTAGCAACGACAGAAATTCGAAAAGTACCTGTTACTATATTATCTCGGTGTCAACGTTTTGATTTAGTACGAGTACCTGTTGAAACGCTTAAGCAACATTTTGCATGGATTGCCGAACAAGAAAAAATAGAATTAAGCGATGCCGCAAACGAGCTTTTAGCACGTGCAGCCGATGGTTCCGTTCGCGATGGATTGTCTTTATTAGACCAAGCAATAGCTCAAACCGGTGGTCACGTTGACGAACAAGCCGTTTTAGATATGTTAAAACGTGCAGACCGTGGTGTTGTTGTGAACTTTATGGAAACGTTATTATCTGGCAACACAGCTGCAGCACTTGCAAAAGCAGACGAAATCTATACGAACGGCGCAGATTTAGCGATGTTACTAAACGACATGATGGAATGGACGCACTGGGCAACACGCATGCACCCAGCAATTCATGCCGGCGAAGTAAACAATTCACCATATACCGCGGATCAACGCGAACAAATAAAAAAGATAGATTCAAATGTAACGTTGAATACACTATCCAGAATCTGGCAGGTTATGGTGGCTGCGGTACCTGAAATGCAAGCATCAGGGAATCAGAAACAATGTTTTGATATGTTAATAGTTCGGTTAATGCATATTGCGGATATGCCTTCTGTGACAGAAATACTAAAGAATCAATCTGCAAATAAATCCATCTTAAAACCGGTACCTCAGCCTTTGCAACACTCAACAGAACCGGTAAAAATAAAAATAGAAAACGCAAATGATTTAGCTAATGCATTACAAGAATCTAAAGAGATATTATTATATTCTTATTACACTAGCAACATAGAAGTTGTTGAAATAAAAGAACATGAAATTAAATATTTTGACCGTCGTGGTGACGCAGATTTTGCACATAAACTAGCTTCATGGCTAAACGATAAAACAGGTGCCACATGGACATTAAAAAGGCTAGAAGAATCTCAGCATACGCACACGATAACGGAACAAAAAAAAGAAGAGATAGAGGCCGACCCAATGGTTGCTAGTGCAATGGATCTTTTTGCAGACGCAGAAATAGTTGGCATAAAATAAAACGAGGAAAACATGTATCAAGAACGTGGTGCTTCAATGATAGAAATAATCGGTGTACTTGCAGTTGCTGGGTTAATGAGCGCTGCAGCAATTGGTATGTATAATCGAATTCGCAGCAACCAGGCCAGAAAAATCGCTTCTGTAGAATTAGAACAAATTGTAAAAAACACAGAATTATTAATGGGGATGAAAGGCAACTATACAGGTCTATCTGTTGAATATTTAGTTGCTGCTGGGGCATTACAAAATTCAAAAGCACCAATAGGTGGTGACGATTGGTCGGTATCAGCTATTAATGACGGTCGCTCTTACTCAATAAACTTAACTCAACTAAGCAAAGGTGAATGTGAATATTTCACAATTACTAAGCCAAAATGGGCAACAAAAGTAAAGGTAAATAATATTGAGTTAACTGGATCGGCAAATTGTTTTTCCACAAAAACCAATAAAATTTCTTTTGAGGTAGAATGAATATACTTAAGTATGTTTTTTTATCGTTTTCACTACTTATAAGCGCATGCGCTCAATACCACAGTCCGGAACGTTCAAGTTGGTCCTATTACTTACGGGGTGCAAGTTTTACAGACATGACAGAAACGGCAAGAATTGCCAAACGCCCAGTATTTCTTGGCGCGGGAGGAAAACTTATAACATCTGTTGAAAACCCAACAACTATGGAATATGGGGACAAAGCGCAGAACGACACAGCAATTAGCATAAATTATATGTCGAACCTAGAATATGAATTATATGATGCATTAAGAAAACCTGGGATATCTGTTCAACGAGCGGGAACAGACGTCGTTGTAATTCTTGTCCGCGACGCAATAATGGAATTAAACGTGGCGGATATTTCTAAAGATGGCGCAGATACTTTAAAAACGATTGCAAAAATATTAAAAAAGTACGACGCAACGTTCTTGGAAATTGCGGGATATACAGATTCAATGTCCTCTAAACAAGCAGAGGCCTTATCCTTAGATATGGCACAACGTGTAGGAGTATTTTTATCTCAACAAGATATAAATACCGCCCGAATGTTCATAGTAGGGCGCGGTGCAACAAGACCTATTGCCGGACAAGACGACATCGGTCGTTTAATGAACAGACGGGTTGAAATTCGCTTAGTTCCGGCCAGATAAGACCGATAAAACAACATTAACTTTCAATTTGAAATTATAAAAAATATTGCTATACTTTCGACATAACAAATAAAAAAGGATGGAAATCATGGCAAATAAAACTTCGGCTAACCCAGCTGTAAAAAAATATGTAAAATTCGGTATTGTTGCCGCTGCTGTAATAGTAGTTGCGGCTTTAGGTGCATGGGGAATCAGCGCACTACGCGGTGGGACAACTGTTGAAGAAGCAATGGAAGTAGTCACAACAGACGCAGCTAACGCTGCAGATTTACGTATCGCCGTTATTCGTATGGACGCGATTCAAACAGATGCTAAGGTATTAAAAGATTTAACTCAACAGCGTGAAACTTATGAAAACAAATTGCGTGAAGAACTGGAAAAAAAGCAAAAAGAATTAGAAGCTGAAAAAGCAGAAATTGAAAAATCTCAAGACGTTCTTTCTCGTGACGCACTACAGCGCCGTATCGTAGACTATCAAAACCGCGTTAATGAATTGCAACGCGATTTAACAGAACGTGCACAAAGCATTGAACTTTCTTTCCAGAAAGCTCTTAACGAAGTTCAAAACGAACATTTAAATCCAATAATAGAAGGTGTTATTGCAAAGAAAAATTTATCTATGGTAATTGACGGGCGTTTTACTCGCGTTGGTGCAAACGCGCTGAACTTAGATATAACGAACGAAATTATATCTGCCTTGGACAAGAAAGTATCTAAAGTAAAAATGGAAACTCCAAAAGGTTTTTAAAAACGAAAGTTTAGAAAAGCCACCGATATGGTGGTTTTTCTTTGGCTAATATTTTCTTTCATTTTAAAATTAAACGGGTATAATCGCGATATGTTAGAAAAAATGAAATCTTGGTTTATGCCGGCGGCCACACAAACAACAGCCGGTCAGTTGGCCGAAAAATTCGGTTTGGAATTAAAAGGCTCTCCGGAAACAGTAGTAAAAGGGGTTGCGCCAATTGCCGATGCACGTCCTGGTCAGTTGGCT
>CALXNF010000055.1 GCA_944389685.1 uncultured Alphaproteobacteria bacterium
AATCTAAAATAAGGGTGGACTTCGTAAAGTTTCCCTTTTCTAACTCTTTAAAATCAGGCCATTCTGTAAGAATTATTATAATGTCTGCATCTTTTACACAGCTTTCTAATGTCTCACTAAATATAACGTTTGAACTAAGTTCTTTATGGGCGTTGTTCATTGCCTTAGGATCATACGTATAAATTTGGTCATGTTTTATATTCTTTATTATATCTATGGCCGGACTATATCTTATGTCATCAGTGCCATTTTTAAAGGCAAGACCAAGTATAGCAACTTTAGGTTTTTTCTCGAAATCTGAAATATATTTATTTATACGTTCCGCAATATTAAACCGACGTTCGTGGTTGCCTTTTATTGTGCTAGAAACTAAACTTAGTTTTACCCCATTTTTATTTGCTAGATATTCAAGTGCAGCTGTATCTTTGGGAAAGCAACTGCCACCATAGCCTATTCCCGCATTTAAGAATTTATGACCTATTCTGGTGTCTAAACCCATGTCGGCGGCAACGTCGGCAACGTCAGCGTCAACCTTTTCACATAAGTCAGAAATTTCATTTATAAATTGAATTTTTGTTGCTAAAAATGCGTTAGATGCATATTTTATAAGTTCTGCAGAATGGCGGTTCGTTTGAATTATTTTTTCCGCCGGTATATGTGGTAGATAGATATTTTTTATTTTTTCAAAAACTTCATTGTTTTCTGTTCCTATTATGATTCTATCTGGGTTAAAAAAATCATACAAAGCATACCCTTCTCTTAAAAATTCGGGCATAGATATAACCGTTATATCAGACCTATCGATTAACCTTTCAATTTCATCGTTTGTGCCAACGGGGACAGTAGATTTCGTTGCTACTATCGCACCTCTTTTTAAATATGGCTTTATATCTCGGGAGGCTTGAAAAATATATTCTAGATTTGCGGAACCATCGTCTGACATAGGCGTTCCAACAGCTAGTATTATTAAATCTGCATTTTTTACTTCGGTCATGTCCCCAGAGAATTTTAATTTACTTTTTATAGTTTCGTATAATTCCTGTAGACCATCTTCGTATAATGGTATTTGACCAGATTGTAATATTTTCAGCTTTTGTTCGTTATTGTCGATGCAGACAACCTCGTTACCAAAACTTGCCAACCCACACGCAGTTGGTAACCCAACGTAACCAGAACCAATAACAGCTATGTTCATGAAGAATCCTTTCTTATGATTATTAGGATTAAATACACCTTTTGTATAAAAATTTCAACATAATATTTACTTGGAATTTAATGAAAAAAGCTTTATTGTCTTATTATGCAAAAATATATTAATGCCCATTGTCATTTACAAAACTTTAATAACGTTGCGCAGGTTTTACAAAATGCTGAATTTGTCGGAATATCTGGTTTTATATCAGATGCCGCATCTGTAAATGATTGGGAAAAGCTTTTAGAATTAAAGAAAAAGTATGAAAATGTACATGTAGGAATAGGAATACACCCGTGGTACATTAATGAGTATTCTGAGAGTGTTTTAGAGTATATGCGTAACATATTAAAAAACAATCCAGATATTATGGTGGGTGAAATTGGGCTTGATAAGTATAAAGCAGATATAAAAAAGCAAGAATCGATATTTGAAACTCAATTGGGGCTAGCGTGCGAGTTTAATAGATCTGTTCATATCCATTGTGTGGGGGCATGGGACAGAATTTTGCGTATATTAAAGTCTAGAAAGTTAAATGGACTACCGATTATGTTGATGCATAGTTTTTCTGGATCTAAGGAAATTTTGACCCGATTAATTAAAGACTATGACGCTTTTTTCTCGTTTTCAGCGACTGTTGTTAATGCTCCTGGTAAAAGATTGATTGATTGTGTAAAGGAAGTGCCATTAGATAAAATATTGATTGAAAGCGATGAAGAATCACCATTAATTATATTAGATGTTATAAAAAAAATTGCGGAAATAAAATCTGTTCCCATAAAAAAAATTACAGAGATAATTTATGAAAATTCAAAGAGGGTATTAAAAAATGGACAGATTACATAGATCTCGTTTGTTGCTTGGTGAAAAAGGGGTTAATAAGTTAAAAAACGCAACGGTAATGGTTGTTGGTTGCGGGGCTGTTGGCTCTTTTGCCATAGAAGCACTGGCTCGTACAGGGGTAGGTAATTTAATATTAATTGATTTTGATAAGATAGAAGAATCAAACATAAACCGACAATTGTTTGCTACAGATTCTTCAATTGGTCACTTAAAGGTTGATGTTGCTGGTGAAAGGATATTTGATATTAACCCTGATATAAAAACAACTGCGTTAAATTTATTTTTTGATGAAAAAACAAGTTTAGATGTAACCCCTGATTTTGTGATAGATGCTATTGATGTTATTCCTTCAAAAATAGCCTTATATAAATGGTGCTTTGAACGAAATATCCCTTTTATATCAAGTATGGGGGCAGCAAGAAAAACAGATCCTTTACAAATAAAAATCGCTAAAATTTCGGAAACTAAAGTTTGTCCTTTGGCGGCAAGAATACGAAAGTTAGTAAAAGAAAAACAAATGCCAGATTTTGCTGTAGTGTATTCTGCAGAAAGACCAAATAGAAATGTTGAAGCAAATCGAACGTTTGGTTCTGTAATAACTGTTACGGGAGTGTTCGGTTTGGTTCTGGCAAATTATGTGATAGAAAATATAATAAACCATTGATGCATATGCGTCAATTTGTACCAGTTTTTATTAATTATTCCTAGGTTTTTTGCGGCTAAGAACGTTTTCCTAAATGCTTTATTGCAATTGAAAGGTTCTTTTAAACTGGTTATAATAGTACTGTCTTATTTAAAGACGAATTAAATTTTAAAGGAG
>CALXNF010000056.1 GCA_944389685.1 uncultured Alphaproteobacteria bacterium
GTTTGATTCCTGTTTCTGCGTTGGGTGTTCCATCAGAAATTTCTGTTGATTTGAAATCTACTACTGAAATTAACTTTGGTTTGAATGCGTTCTATCAGTTGACGGATAGATGGTCATTTGGTGGTGGTTTTAAATACAATCATCATGCTGATAATGGTGTAAAGAGCTTGTCAACAGAATTGACAAATCCTGCTGGTCAGCAGTTTGCTAATACTCTGATTTCTCAACTGTCTGACATGAACGATGGATTTGATGAATACATCGTATCTTTGTCTGTTGCAAATCAATTGACTGACACAGTTCAGGTTGCGTTGTATGGGGAATATACTTTTGATACAGCGCATGCGAATTCTCAGAACGGTTCTGACGTAAAGGCAGAATTGGGCGTTCGCTTGAACTTGCAGTTCTAAGCACTAAAAATAAGTATTAACATATATTGGACATCCGTCCCGATAATTTCGGGACGGTTTTTTGTTTCAAAGTAATTTTTACTAAACACTTTTATCGGGGGGATTTTTATGATATAATATGCTAAAAGGAAAATGGAAAGAGAATGAAAAAAGTCGGTTTTCTTGCGGCATTGCTTGCTTTTTTATATGGAGCCTCTAATGGCGCAAGCGCTACCGTTTATCCTGTTTATAGTGGTTATCAGGGTACAAATGCGATGGGGCAGCTGGTCGCTTTACCGACAACGACGGCAGGAACCGTAACGCAAACCGTTAATCAAAATGCTGCGAATCCTACTCGTATTACGGGCACTTTGCCACAAGTGGGGTCTAATTTGACAAACGCAGGGCGGCAATATTATCAGCCGTCGGATTTTGATAGGTTGGCGGACAGTGGTTTATACGTAGGTTTGTCAGCGGGTTATTCAGTTAATGTTAGCGGTTCGATTTTGTCTGATTATATGAACGAAGACAAAGGTGAATTTGTTCCTGGGGCTTTCCAAGAAGCTAATTTTGATACCGATACGGTAATCCCATTGCAATTATCCGTTGGGGCATCAATAAACAATGATTTTAGAGTAGACTTTTCTTATTTGCGTTATTCAGGTATTGCTTATCCTAGTATGGTAAAGTCTGCTGATGGTGTGGGTGGCTATGTTGACGCAACGGTTGATGGTGGTGCAATTACGTCAAACGTTACCATGTTAAACATATATTATAATATTGATGCTTATACTGGGTATTTAGCGGGTGGTATGTTGCGCCCATATATAGGTGTCGGTGCAGGTATTTCATTAAATACGATTTCTGATTATGTCGTATATGATGATACTTTTTATTCTGAAATGGATCCAAGTGTTGCAGGTCCGGGTATTTTGACGGGTATTTCCGACGTTTATGCTTATCACAACGGGGGAACATCCGAACAGTTGGCATTTATGTTTGAAGGTGGTTTGACAACCGAAATGGACGGCGGGATAAAAATTGATTTCTTTGTAAGATATACCAATTTGGGGCAGGTAAGAACTTCTGGAAGTATAATATTATCACAAACAGAGTGGATCGGAAATGGTGCTGGTCAAGAATATCCATCCGACTATGATACGGTATATCATTATACCAATTGGTATGAAAGCGGTCGTTTAAGTACGATTGACCTTGGTGCCAGATTGAGATTACAGTTTTAAATTGGTTGATGTGCCTGTAAATTTGTTTGTTCGGGCATAAAACAAGGTAAAAATAAATGAAGACTAAACGGAATATAATTCACTATTCTTTATTTGCGCTTTTGATAGGGGTGATGCCTATATATTCAAATGCGGGCTTACGAGTCAGCAATTATTCTCGTGGGTACCAATCTAATGCTTATCAGAATCCTGTAATAAATACTGTGCAGCAACAAACGGTTACCACACCGTCGACAGATACGGAAAATAATTTACCTGTACGCGTTGCCGATGAAACAGTAGTGGAACAAATAAAAAGTGGTTCTACGGACGCACCTGTTGCGTTTAATCAACTAGAACAGTGTTCAATGATTTATCCGAATGGTGAATTTGAATGGGCTGCTCCGACGCTAGGTGCTGGAATTGGGGGGGCAGATACTTGCGTTTCCGTTGTGGAATTACGTGGTTATCAGGCGGCGGCAGACGGTTCAGATCTTGTTCTTGCACGGGCAAAGTTGGCTGCAGGAGATACTATCAAATGTAATATAAGTTCGTTTCCTGAGGCGACTATGATAGTTCAAGCCGTAGAAAGTTTTACTTTCCCGGCAGATTCTGCCCCGACTACAGACGACGTTGTTAAGCAATTAAACCAAGAACAAAAACAAAATGCAGGGTTGAAGATTGCAGCTGGTGCTGTGATTGGTGCAATTGGTGGAAATATAGCCGGTTCAAACGATCGCGGTAAAGACAATTTATTCGGTACAGATAAAGGAAAAATTCAAGGTTCAATAATAGGTAGTTTAACTGGTGCTGCTGTTATGGCGGGGAATTCTTATGCGGGTAAGGTCGCGGGTGACGTAATTTTATCTACCGGTGTTAACGCCGCTGCTGGTGGACTGGTAGGGAATATGGCAGGAACAGGTGATGACGTTCTTCGTATTGAAGAATGTGAGCTGCCAGATAAAGGTAAAACCTCTTGCTTATGGGGGGCGTTAGTAACATCTACTCCGTTAGAGCCGGATAAAGCACATGCTTTTTATAATATCGACACTGACGAGGTATATTTGTGCGATGGAAATGATACAAATTGCAATAAAACCGCAGATTTGGTTTCCATTGTATTAGAAGCTTATCCTAAATTAAGCATAGAGGCTGTGACAAACCAAAATTTTGAAAATATAAAATCTGATCCGACCAAGCAATATTATATGGCAATAGAGAACAATGGTATAAGTTTTGTCTCTGCAACAGATACTTCAAATAAAAATGTAGATGGCAGTAAAGGTATTTTTACAAAAATATTATCTGCAGGGCGTATAGATAGAAAAATTCCTGCCATGATACAAATGAACGATAAGGCGTTTGGAATCAATAAATCCGAATGGTATGAATGGAAAAGTCGTAATGGAAAAGGTATAACAATTTATGGGCGATCAAATGATGGTTCTGGTTATACGTTACCTTCTACTACTAAAGCCGATATAAATAATTTTTATCCTATGATGGTTGGGGCAGAAGACGGTGCTTTGATTGATTTAGGAAATAAAGCTCGTTTAAAAAGTACTTTGATTGGTGCTGGTGTTGGTGGGGCTTTGGGTGGCTTCTCTGCCTATCAAGGGGCTCAGTCGGATATTCAAAATCGTTGGGTTACAGCCGTACGTGAATATGAAGATTCTTTAAATAAGGTATATTGTGCAACGGGTAATAGATATTTAAGTAAATATAATGATCCTGTATATATACCTTCGTTGGAAGCGGTAACAGAATAAAAAACGCCCATTTGGGCGTTTTTTTATTTTTCATTTTTCGTTATTATTTCCATGACTTTATTTGGTACGTTAGATGCCGCAACACGTTCTTGTCGCATAGAATCACGATAACGCAGTGTTACGGTGTTGTCTTCCAATGTCTGATGGTCTACGGTTATGCAAACTGGCGTTCCGATTTCATCATGACGGCGGTAATTCTTACCAATATTACCAGAATTTTCCAACTCAATACGCCCAATGTTTAACTTTCTTAAATCATTTTCGATATTATTTGCAATTGTAACCAGTTCTGGTACATTACGAGCCAGTGGAATAACAGCTGCTTTTACTGGTGATAATGCCGGTTTTAATTTTAATACTACACGTGATTTCCCGTCTGGTAATTCTTCTTCTGTATATGCATCTAACATAACAGCCAGCATCGCACGGTTAACACCCATCGCCGTTTCAATCACGAAAGGTATAAAACTTTCACCCGTTTGCGGATCGCTGTAAGCCAATTTTGTAGTACTATCTTTATTTTCCATAACTTTGGCTTGGATATCAAATTCATTTTGAGATTTTGTATGAGAACCTAAATCAAAATCTTGACGATTATGAATCCCTTCGACTTCATCAAAACCGTCTGGAAATTCGTATTCTATGTCTCCTGCAGCCTTGGCATAATGTGCCAACTTTTCATGTGGGGTAAAGCGCAATTTTTCTGCTGGTATGCCAAGCGTGTCAATCCACCAAGCCATACGCGTTTGCTTCCACATTTCAAAGTATTTTTCATCGTCTTTTGGATTGATGAAGTATTGCATTTCTGCCTGCTCAAATTCACGCATACGAAATACGAACCCTCGCGGAGAAATTTCATTCCGGAACGCTTTCCCAATTTGTGCTATGCCGAAAGGTAATTTATGAGGACAGGCGTCCATTACGTTTTTGAAATTTACATATGTTGTAGTTGCTGTTTCTGGGCGCAGATAAGCATTGATTGCACCGTCCGCTGTTGCGCCAATGGACAACCCCATCATCAATTGATATGCACGTGGTTCTGTAATTTCTGTACTACCACAGTTATCGCATTTCGTAGGGTCTTTCATTTTATCCTGACGCATACGAGCCCCGCACTTTTTGCATTCAACCAATGGGTCAGAAAAACTGCCTTCGTGACCAGAATATTTCCACAATAAGCGATTACTGATAAGGGCTGCATCCAGACCTTCGATATCATTACGGGAATATATCATGGCGTTCCACCAAGCGTTTTTGATGTTTTTCATCAATTCTACACCATATGGACCGTAGTCATAGGCACCGCCTAAGCCACCATAAATTTCAGAACCTGTGAAAATAAAACCACGACGCTTACATAATGCAACGATATCATTTACTGTTTTTGCTGGCATTTTTTTACCCCTAATTTTTACCGAGTAATTGTTATACAGAAATTGTCTTTTTGCAACTGTTATTAGAAATAAAAAAACGGGGGTATTCCCCCCGAATATAGTTATTGTTTATTTTGCATCTGGGGCAATCGCCGCAACTGGGCATACCGCCGCGCATGTTCCACAAGACATACACTTTGCGGGATCAATCACACACTTGCCGTCTGGTCCTGTGGAAATTGCCATAACTGGGCATGCCCCCATACAAGTGTGACAGCCGATACATTTTGAAGGGTCTATTTTATAAGCCATTTTTATACTCCGTTTTTGTTTATTAGTCTCTGTTTAGTAAGCTTAACAGATATTGGAACATTGCGATAAAGGATATATACAGGTGCAAAGCACCCAATACGGCCAATTGGTTCTTCTGATTGCCGTCGCCTAATACTGCATAGGCACGTTTTAATGTTTGCATATCATATGCCGTGAATAAAGCAAAAACCAGAATGCCAATAAAGCATACTATTGTGCCGAATGTGCCGCCGATGATTTCAGGCCATATGAAAGATGCTAAACCTACTAAGATTAAACCAATCATGCCGATGAACAAGAAAATACCTAAGAATGACAAGTCTTTAACGGTTTTATAACCGAACAAAGCCATACAGGCAAACATAACGGCAGCGATTATAAACGCCGACAGAATTGTGTATGGATTACTTGTTACTGCAACCAGTAACAAAGGTGTTAAAACCACGCCCGTAAGTACCGCATAAAGCATCAATAATAAAATACCAGTGGAAGGTTTAAAGCTAAATGCACGGACTTGCGCCCATATAGAAAGCGCCAACCCGCCGAACAACAGTATGTAATAAAAAGCCGACAAACCAGTTGCTGTAAATAACAAAGACCATAAAGGTGTAGCCATTGTTAAAAAAGAAGCCAACGCTGTGGCACCAACTGCTGCAAACATCAGCGCAAAAATTCTTTTCAGGTAAAGTTCCAAACCACCAGATTTAGCACTTGTCGGTGCGTTTGGCGATTTAGTTTTTAAAGCAATATTTTTTACTGCCATTTTTTTCTCCTTGTTAGTTAT
>CALXNF010000057.1 GCA_944389685.1 uncultured Alphaproteobacteria bacterium
ATGAAATACGTTGGGACGACGATAATATATTCTTATTTACAAGCTATTGGTATTATAAACGGACATAGCAGTAAATGCTTTAAGTTTGTAAATCATAACGCCTTGACAAAAAGATAAAGATAGATTAGAATAGTCGGACTTTATGAGTATGGCGGATGTAGCTCAGCTGGTTAGAGCGTTGGTTTGTGGTACCAAATGTCGCCGGTTCGAATCCGGTCATCCGCCCCAGAATAAAAAAGTCGCCGTAGGCGATTTTTTTATTCTGCGAAAGGATAGGATGAGAACCGGCGTTTGCTTGAATTAAATATGGACTTTTATTTTGTAAAAAAATATTGACAATTTCTTTTTGTACAATACTATATAATTCGTTATACATAAAGGATTTTAATATGAGTGAAAAAAGTTCAGAAGCTATTAACAATGATGTGGTTTTGGCTTATTGGCAAAATGTAAATGAAAGCCTTGGAAAAGAAAATCAAGAACAGATAAGTGATAATAATGAAATAAAAGCAAAAATTGATTATTATAATAACGAACTAGAAAAGTTAAATTCGAGGCTTGAAAAAGCAAAAAAAACTCGGAATTCTATTTTGAAAAAGCTTCAAAAAGTGTCGAAAGAGAAAAAAAATTTGCGTCGTTAATAATAAAAAACAGGTTTTTAAAATGAATAAAAAAGAAAATAAACCATCAGTGTTCAATCAATATGATGAAAGAATTTCCGCTTTAAAGCAATATCATAAATATTTAGCAAATGAGAATAAAATTTTATTAGAAGACTATTTTTCTTTAACAGAAAGTTTAAGAAAAATGATAGAACTTTATGAAGTATTAAATGTAACTGTTTTAAAGACAGAAGAGACCAATAAAAAGTTAATAAAAAAATTATATCAAGAATGTCAGGAGTTGCACCAGTTACGCAAGGAAGCATCCAAGAAAAAAATACGTTAAAAAATCCCGCTTTTGCGGGATTTTTTTTAACCAACCAATTTGTGCCACAGGCTGGACTTCTTTTTATTGTCTTTTTTACGATGACGGCGCGGGGCGTTCATCGTCGTTTTCTTTGCCTCGATATGTTGCGCATTTTTCTTTTTGGCGTCGGTAGACGGTTCGTACGCACTTAGCAGCTCTTCTGTCTTATTCTGTTCCGGTGCCACACGTTGAATTGAATATTGGTCAATATTCATTAAACTGTCATCACCAACAATGACGATTTCCGTTTCAAATTCCGCTTCCATAGCCGCCAATTCGGCGCGTTTATGATTTAATAAATAAATCGCAACGTCTGTCGGAACCGTCATAATGATTTTTTGAGCTGTCTTTGCCAACAGTTTTTCCTGCAGGTGACGGAACAATATTATTGCCGCAGTTTGAATGCTTGGTACTACACCGGCACCCATACAGTGTGGACATTGGACGTAAGACGATTCCATAAAGCTGCTGCGCAAACGTTGGCGAGATAACATTAATACACCAAAGTTATTAATTTTTGCAACCTGTGTACGTGCACGGTCGCGCTTCATGACTTCGCGCATTTTTGCTTCCAGTTTGCGATTGTTCTTTTCTTCTTCCATGTCGATGAAGTCGATTGCAACAATTCCGGCTAAGTCTCGTAAGCGTAGTTGCAAAGCGATTTCTTCAGCTGCTTCCAGATTAGTGTTCAAAGCTGTTTGTTCAATGTCTTTTTCTTTGATTGCGCGGGAAGAGTTTACGTCAATTGTTACCATTGCTTCTGTCTGATTGATTACTAAAGATCCACCAGATGGTAATTGTACGTATGGTCCGTGCAGACCTTCTAATTGTTTTTCAACACCAGCTTTTACCATTAAAGGAACAGCAGGATCTTTGTATAGAACTAACTGTTTACGTGGTGCTTTGCCATACATTTGTTGAAAATATTGTTTAGCCGCATCATAGGCTTCTTCGCCTTGAATGACCAAGACATCTTCTTTGTCAGACAAGAAGTCACGAACAACGCGACGCAATAAAGAGTCTTCTGTATGTATCGTGACGGGAGCAACAGATTCCAACGTTGTTTTACGGATTTCGTTCCATAAATTCACTAAGTAATCGTAGTCGTTTGCTATAGACGAGGCATCTGCACCAAATGCGGCGGTTCGCAGAACAACCGTCATTCCTTTTGGAATCTTTAGATTATGAAGAATTTCACGTAAACGTGCGCGTTCTGCTTTGTCAGAAATCTTCTTAGAAATACCATAACTATTGCGTTTGCGAGAGTTTGGCATTAAAACGGCAAATCGACCCGCCAATGACAAATAAGTTGTCATAGAGGCGCCTTTTTGCCCACGCTCTTCTTTTACCCCTTGAACTAATAAAATTTGTTTAGGTTTTATTACGTCCTGAATTTTGAACTCGTGCGAGCGTTTTACTAATTCTTTATTATCCTCGCCGGCACTATGGTCATCATATTCGGCAACTTCATCGTTTTCATCGTCTGGATCATCGTCATCGTCAACGATATTAGCATGTGCTAATTCTAGTAATTTCTTTTTCTGTTCAGGTGTTACCTGATAATAATCTGGGTGAATTTCAGAAAAAGGTAAGAAACCGTTTTTCCCCGAGCCATAATCAACAAATGCCGCCTGCAAGGAAGGTTCGACGCGAATAACCTTTGCCAGATAAATGTTCCCTTTTATCTGGGGTTTTGTGGTTGTTTCAACGTCAAAATCAGAAACACGATTGGTAGCAGTATCTACCACCACCACCCGAGTTTCTTCTGGGTGGACTGCGTCCACATAAATCTTCTTTGACATTTAGTAATCCTTTTATGTTGTACGCGTATGGAATGTCAATAATCCGTCCCTGTGGGGCGTCCAAGCCCATGCCAAGAGAGTGCGCAACGATGATGAACAGCGCGTATCGAATTAAAAATAGCAGTGATAGTATAAACACTTATATCAACCCCATTTCATACGTTGAGGTTTAGCATAGCATGCAAAGGGCAAGCAAGCAAGGTATTTATTTTTTGTGTTTTTTCAGCGGTTTTATGTTCTTGATATTTTTGATTTTTTGAGGAATTTGGGGTATCTTTTCTTTAGCTTCTGCCAACCAACGTTTCATACGGGCGCGCAACCAATTTTCGTATATAAAGAACAAGCCACCGGCCCCAATAAGTGGCAATACGTAATAAATTATTCTATATGCCAATAAAGCCCCGAAGATATCTGCTTTATCTATGCTTTCTGGTAAAGCTAATAAGAATATACTTTCAAATACGCCGATGCCGCCAGGAACTTGACTAAATACCCCCGTAGTTTGTGCTATTACAAATAGCCCGATGTAGGTTCCGAAAGGTATTTGGACGAACGGCAATAAGCAACAATATAATACCAAGCCTGCCAATACGCTATCTGCTGCACCTAATAGCATTTGGAAAACGGCCATTTTTGTCGTTGGAACTTGGAATTTTAGGTTGCCAATTTTTATGTTCTTTTTTTGAAAGAATATTGTTGCTGCAAAATAAGCTAAAACAGCGGCGCTACATATTATGAACAAAGAGTTCAGTCCTATGCTGGCGCCAACCGAACGGTCTAGTAAAGCAGATGGAACTAAGAAATAACCTAAAATTAAGATGGCAGAGCACCCTAAGAAGAAAGTGAAACCTGAAAATGTCAGCATTTTTACGATGTCTCCCCCGCTAATACGCCAACGGGTATAAAGGCGATACCTGATTGCTCCTCCACTTACGACGGCATGACCGGCGTTATTACTTATTGCGAAACCCAACATTCCTGCCAGCATCCATTTCCACCAAGAAACGTGCCCCCCCACATAACGTAATGCAAGAAAATCATATAAAGACAAAGCAATATATCCAGCAAAACATGCAAGGCAAGCCAGTATCAGATTAAACCAAGGAATGGCCAATAATGCTCGAACGATGTCTATCAAATTATATTCACGCAATTGCCACCACAGCATAAAGGCGGCTAGCGCGAAGAAAAATATCCCAGAATAACTAACTATTTTCTTAAACAGGCGTTTTGTCTTTGCTGACATAAAAATCCTTTTGCAGAAAAGCAGGGTACACCGATATATCTAAAAAATCAAATGTAAAAAGCATTGCAATCTGTAATTGGTATTATATAGTAAAAGTCAAAACGGAAATAAAGGTATAAATTTATGTTGCGACCATCGATGCGTAAAAATGACCAGATGAGACCGGTTTCAATGGAACCAGGGATAAATAAGTGGGCAGAAGGTTCTTGCTTAATAAAAATGGGCGGGACTCAGGTGTTGTGTACCGCTTCGGTTGATTTAAATCAGCCATTGTGGAAGCGCATGCAGAATAAGACAGGCGGTTGGGTAACGGCCGAATATTCTATGTTGCCGCGTGCTAACGGGACCCGTAAAGGACGCGAAACAATGATGAAAGATCATCGTAGTGCAGAAATTTCTCGCCTGATAGGCAGGGCATTTCGAAGCGTTGTTGATATGGAAAAATTAGGGCGGCATACAATTACAATCGATTGTGATGTTATACAAGGTGATGGCGGTACAAGGTGTGCGTCTGTGACTGGTGGGTATGTCGCGCTGGTTATGGCTGTCCGTTGGCTGATGGCGCGTGGACGAATCCAAGAAAATCCAATACGGGATTATGTTGCCGCGATTTCAGCTGGGTTATGGAACAATGAATTGGTTTTGGATTTAGATTATGAAGAAGATTGTGTTGCAGAATTAGATTCTAATTTTGTTGTTTCTGGTTCCGGCAAGTTCATAGAAATTCAGGCGACAGGAGAACAGCATCCTTTTGATAAGGAACAGTTGAATACGTTGATGGAAATGGCGTCTGCTGGGTGTAAAAAGTTAATAGACTTACAAAAACAGGTCTTAGAATAAGAAAGAGCCGCCATTTTGGCGGCGTTTTTTATTATTGATAAATCGGGCAGATTTGACTAATTTTATAATATATGAAGAAAGAGTTATTTGATTTTTTAAATACTGACTTGCAATTTATAAAAGGTGTTGGGCCTGTTTTGGCGGCGCGCTTTGATGACGTGCTTGGTGGGCGGCGCGTGTTGGACTTTATGTTGCATATACCTGCATATATTCGGGCACGTGGTATAACTGAAAACGTTTTGACGGCGGAACCCGGGGATATAATCACTATTCCTTTATTGGTAAAGTCGCATAAGCTAGGCGGAACGTTTCGTGGTCACAGACGACCAACCCAAATTATATGTAATGATAAAATGGGAAATACGGTTGTGATTCAGTTCTTTAACGTAAATTTCTTGGATTATTGGTTGAAGAAGTTGCCGATTGGTCAATGGCGTATGGTTAGTGGAAAGTTAGAGCGCGGCGCACGACCGACTATAAACCATCCAGATTTTATCGAGGAAATGCAGAATGCGGATAAAATTCCTTCTATTCAGGCGATTTATCCAGCGGGGGAGGGTTTAACCCAGAAAGTTTTTGCAAATGTAAGAGATCAGATTTTCAATATTTTACCAGAAAAGCTTTCTGGTGAAACAGAATCTAATGTTAAAGAGTTTTTTGACGCTTTACGGCATGTGCATTATCCCGAGTCCGCAGATGATTTATCCGCAAACTCAACATATATGGTTAAGCTTGCATATTGGGAATTATTGGCGCATCAGTCTGCAATTGTAATCAGTCGGCGTAATCGTGCCGATGTTCGTAATCGTCGCGTTGTGCGTCCAAAAAAGTATGATTTGTTAGAAAAGTTTTATGCCGCATTACCTTTTTCTATGACGGGGGCTCAGCAGCGGACTGTTGACGAGATGTTTACTGATATGGGCCGAAACGTTCCGATGATGCGCCTTGTTCAGGGGGACGTAGGCAGCGGTAAAACTATTGTTGCCTTAGCCGCAGCGGTAAAAATGGCAGAATCAGGTGCGCAGACGGCTTTACTGGCACCAACAGATACTTTGGCACAGCAACATTATGCAAAATTGAAACCTTTGTGTGATAAGATAGGATTAGTGTGTGATGTTTTGACGGGGCGTGATAAAGGTGCGCCAAGACGAGAAAAATTGATATCGTTGCGTTCTGGTCGAACGAAGATTGTCGTTGGGACTCACGCGCTGTTTTCAGATGACGTTGAATATAAAGATTTAGGTTTAGTCATCGTAGACGAACAACATCGCTTCGGTGTTTCACAACGAGAATCTTTGCGTTCTAAGGGTAATAATCCAGATTTGTTGGCTTTGTCTGCCACACCGATACCGCGGACTTTATCTATGACGATATATGGTGATATGGATGTATCCATTATAAATGAAAAACCCGCGGGCAGGTTGCCGATAAAGACCACAAAATTGCCGGTTGGACGCGTCGGGGATTTAGTTACGCGTTTAAAATTGCAGATAGATGCAGGTGCCAAGGTATTTTGGGTATGCCCGCTGGTCGAAGAATCAGAAAGTTCTGATTTAACCGCTGTTCAATCACGATATGATGATTTGAAAAAAATATTTCCACATGCGGGGCTTGTACACGGTCAAATGGAAAAAAAGCAGCGTGATAAAGTAATGGCGGAATTTGCTGACGATGCGTCTAAGATGAAGATACTTGTCGCAACAACGGTTATAGAGGTCGGTATAGATGTTCCGCGTGCAACAATAATTGTTATTGAAAATGCGGAACGATTTGGGTTGGCCGCATTACATCAGTTGCGTGGCCGGGTTGGACGTGGAAAACTGCAGTCATATTGTATATTAGTATATGGGAATAATATAAGTGAAGAAGGTTTGAAACGACTAGAAGTATTAACGCAGACAGATGACGGTTTTGTTATTGCTGAACAGGATTTGATTATGCGCGGTACGGGCGAGTTATTAGGTACGCGTCAAAGTGGTTGGATAAATTATCACTTTGTAGACTATGCAAGGCATCGGGATTTATTCAAATTGGCGGCATCTGCGGCGCGTGATATGGTATCTGCAGATTCTTGGACAAATGATTTGATGTTTATCTTTGACCGTGGGGTTGGAATCAGTGCGTAAAATACTTGTATTTTTATTTTGCGTGATTTTTTCACTGCCTGTTCAGGCGGCGTCGCTTATAAACGATACAGAAACCGAGAAAGTAATAACAGAGTTAATTGCGCCGTTAGGTAAAGCTGCCAATATACCAGCTGGTCGTTTGCGCGTTCACATTGTAAATGATAACGACTTTAACGCGTTTGTTATGGGTGGTGAAGACGTATATGTTTATACGGGATTGTTGAAGCAGATAAAATCACCAGATGCATTACAAGCTGTTGTCGCACACGAATTGGGACACACGCTTGGAGGGCATATGGTTCAAATGGCAGATCGAAAGAATGCCGAAATGACACGCACGATGCTTATACAGGCGCTAGGTATTGGCTTAATGGCGCTTGGTGGGGACCCATCTATGGGGGCAGGGATATTGGCGGGTTCCAGTGGTATCGCACAACAATCTATGCTGGCATTTACGCGTGACGAAGAAAGAATTGCTGATGATATGGGCTTAAAATTGATGCAAAGTGCTAAATTAGATCCGAATGGTTTTATAGACGTTTTTAATCAAATGGAGGAAATGACCGGTGCCTTTGAATCAAAAATAAATCCAAACAGAATAAACCATCCTTTGACGGCGGAACGCTTAAGTAATGTTCGGTCTCAAATGGAGAAAATAGATTCTGGTTATAAAGCAATTAATGCGCCAACGGATGAACAACGAGCGGAATATGAATTAGTTCGTGCAAAATTGGTTGGTTATCTAGATAATGCTGATGCTGTTGCTACATTATACCCGAATTCTGATACTTCTGATGCGGCACTTTATGCACGTGCAATTACCAGAATGCAAAACGGAAATTTAGATGGTGCACGTGTTGGAACTATGACTCTTATATCACGTAATCCCGATAACCCGTACTTTTATGAATTGTTGGGCGATATAGAATATCAACTAGGCCATTATGACGACAGTATAGATGCTTACGAAGAAAGCCTGAAATTAGTAGAAGGTAAAGCACCGCAAATAGAAACCGCGCTGGCGGTTGTTTTGACGGAACGTAATAAACCAAAAGATAAGGAACGTGCAATTGAATTATGCAAGCGTTCGTTGCTTACTCAGCCGGCACCTTTAACTTATTGGGTTTTGGCGCGTGCGTATGATGACGGTCGTGCCGATTGGGCGCGTGCTGAATATTATCATATGATGGGCAAGAAAGATAAAGCGCGTGAATATGCTAAACGTGCGCAGAAGTCTTTGAAAAAGGGCTCCCCAGAATATATAAAAGCAGGTGATTTATTAAAGTAATAAAAAACGCCCAAACGGGCGTTTTTTATTTTGCAAAGGAATAATCCATTTCAAGATGGTTTGGATTATATGTACCGTTCATAATTGCCAAAGTGTCTTCGACGATGACTAATTCTTCATTTGTGGCAATCATAAATATTTTTACGCGACTGTCTGGCGTAGAAATTTCTGCTTCATCGACACCTTTGCGTGCCAATGCTGCTGCATTCTTTTCTTTGTCTAGTTTAATGCCAAGTTCTTCCAAACCTGTGCAGAACTTTTCACGTAAATAGTCGTCATTTTCACCAACACCAGCTGTAAAGACTAATGCATCTGTATGCCCCAGCTCTGCCATATATGCACCGATATACTTTTTAACGTTATGGGCTTCCATATCTATGGCCAAACGACATTTATCGTTTGT
>CALXNF010000058.1 GCA_944389685.1 uncultured Alphaproteobacteria bacterium
AGCTGGTTAAAACCAGCAGAACTTGGTAGCGGGAGAGGGACTTGAACCCCCGACACGTGGATTATGATTCCACTGCTCTAACCAGCTGAGCTATCCCGCCAATGCCCCGCATTATATCAAAGAAAAATATAAAAGCAAGGGAAAGTATTATGAAAACAAAAAACGAATTTATTCTTATATAAAATCATTATAATTTTTAATAAAATTATATTGCAAATATTATATGTATATTATATATTTTGCATATGAAAAAACTTGTGGTATTTATATTTTCTTTATTTACAACGTTTTCTGCGTATGCAGCAGGAAATCCATTTATGGGAAATAATAAAAATCAAATTGCTTTAAATATCGGTCAAGGCGTAAATAGCGGTTTTTTAATTCCACCACCAACACAACTCGTTCCTTTTTATCTTACCCATATTCAATATTCTCAACCGACGACATTTTTCAAAATCCCTGCGCGGCAATCTATAAATATCGGACAAACCTTAGGTTTTGGTCAAAAATACGGTTGGAATTGGGATAAATACACAATACCTATGATATTTTTATCAGAAGATATTGCGATAACGCATGGTACAAACTGGTATTTTTCAACCGGAATTGGGGTTGGTTTACAAGCCCAACAAAACGAACGACTTGGTGCAAAATTATTATTCCAATTTAAGTTAATCGGTGGTTATAGAATAACTGACAATTGGGGCATTGAAGTATTTATGCAGCACTTCTCAAATGCAAATACTGCGACCGCAAATTATTCTTACGCATTTTATGGACTTGGAATGACATACAGTTTTTAAAGCCGGCTTTTTTTACCATTCTATTGGTGTTTTACCGTGTTCCATCAAATATTGATTTGCACACGAAAAATGATGATTGCCGAAAAATCCGCGACTTGCCGATAATGGTGACGGATGCACGCTTTTTAAAATCAAATTTTTATCCGGATTTACAAACTCTGCTTTTTTCTGAGCATAAGCCCCCCATAACATATAAACGATATTATCTTGCTTTGCTACTGCCCTTATAACTGCGTCTGTAAATTGTTCCCAACCTTTACCTGCATGAGACGCTGCCAAGTGTGCTTGCACCGTTAAAGTAGCGTTTAGCAATAACACCCCCTGCTCTGCCCAATATGTTAAATCACCATGCGTTACAGAAGGCCGCCCTAAATCATTTTCAATCTCTTTATAAATATTTACCAAAGACGGTGGCACTTTTGTTGGCGGTAAAACAGAAAAACATAA
This sequence comes from uncultured Alphaproteobacteria bacterium, assembly GCA_944389685.1. Lineage (GTDB taxonomy): Bacteria > Pseudomonadota > Alphaproteobacteria > Rs-D84 > Rs-D84 > Enterousia. The sequence goes on from CALXNF010000058.1 coordinate 1,251, forward strand.
ACCGTGCGCTTGTCCTGGTTCGTGATATGGATCTTGACCTATTATAACAACTTTCACTTTATCTAGTGGACACAAATTAAATGCATTAAATATGTTTGCTGGTGCCGGATATATGGCCTTACCAGACAAATATTCGTTACGCACAAAATCAGTTAACTTGATAAAATAATCTTTATCAAATTCACCCGACAATGCATCTTTCCAAGACTGTTCTATTTTTACATTCATAATTTTATTAACCCATTTTGGCAAGCTTTCCATAAAACCACATCGATATAACCGCGTGGTAAACCTGTTTCTTTTGATAATTTTTCAAACATGTTATCACACACCTTTTTTACATCATCACATAATTTTCCATTATCTATTTTTTCTGTAAGTGCATGATTTCCGGCATATACACACCCCAGACGTTGTATCCATATATCGTACTTTACAACATCTTCGCCAAGATTCCTAGCCAAGTGATTCGCTGTAATTTTTCCAATATGTGGTAATTTAGAAAGATATTTTATTCTTTCGTCTGTATTTCGCTTTTCATAATATTCATTACAAAAGTCAGAACGATTTTGCCAAATTTTACAGACAGCATTTATTTTATTTTTATTGTGAAACAATGCAAAAAGGCCCTCAAAATCAGCGCCATTTTTATAAATATAATTCATAATTTGTGCATGAATTTTCTTAGCCGTTTTTTGAGAAAAACCACCAGCTAAAATTACATAAATACATTGCTCTGCAAATTCATCTGGCGACAAAATTGTACGACAGGATAAATTTTGTTTTATTTCATCAAACGTCTGCGCATCAGAATCCAAACCAAGTTCACGCAGACGCGAATCTAAATCAAAGAACCAATCAGCCGAAAACATTATCCGTTTTGTTGTTCTTTCCATGCTGCCACAATTTTAGATTTATCATCCGTTTTTCCAATGCGATTCAAATTTTTTTGTTTCGCTTTCAAAAGTGCTTTTCCCTTAGCCATATCGTTTATCTTAAGAATTTTTTTCAATTCTTTATAACGTGCTAATTTTACGGGATCTTTTGTTGGATGACCATGATTATTCAAAACTTCGTATTCTAACAAAGAATACTCTTTTTGAAGTCTGTCCATTTCTGTTTCTTCAATGTTCCTATCATTATTGAACAGTATGGTTCCATCTTCGCTTATTTTATAATCGGTCATTTTCACATCCTTTTATCACACATCTAAATTTGCTTCTAACGCGTTTTCAACGATAAAGTCTCGTCTTGGTTCAACAACGTCCCCCATCAACATAGAAACAACTTCATCCGCCTGAGAAGCATCATTAATTTTTACCTGAAACAAAGATCTATGATTTGGATCCATCGTCGTTTCCCACAGCTGTTCCGCGTTCATTTCACCTAAACCTTTATAACGCTGAATCTTTAAACCTGTTTTTGCATATTCAAAGGCCGTATTTAACAACGTTAACGCACCCCAAATCTTCTGAGATTTAGATTTAACGCGCAATATAACAGGCTTAGAGAAAGTTTCCATTAGTTCGTCACGCCCTTCTAAACGTAACCACGCACGAATTTCTGGTCCAGTTATTTTTTCACGCGGTAAGATATGTGTTTCTGTAACGCTACGTAAAGTACGCGTAATAGTTATGCCCGCATCATTTGCAGTAATATGCCAACCACGTTCAAACTCTAATTCTTCGGCATCTAACATCTGTTCTGCTTTTTTAAAGTTATCGACAGTTTCATTATTAAAGACGCCATTTAAAGCCAAAGCTTCAACAAAACGTAACGGCATAATATGGTTAAGTGGCTGTAAAGTATTTTGCATATTTAAAATGAATGTCAACAAACGCTTTAAATCAGCACCAGATATCTGCGTTCCAGCAGCAAATTCTATAATTCCATCTGTCGCTAATTGATCCATCAAATAATCGTCCATTTCACGTTCATTTTGCAAATACAATTGCTGCTTACCACGTGTTACACCATATAGAGGCGGTTTTGCAACATAGATATAACCGCGCTCGATCGCCTCTGGCATATAACGATAAAAGAATGTCATTAACAAAGTCTGAATATGCTGCCCATCGACATCAGCATCGGTCATGAT
>CALXNF010000059.1 GCA_944389685.1 uncultured Alphaproteobacteria bacterium
TGGGTTTAAAATATTTAAATATAGGTGACCCCAAAGTCAAAATATTAAAAATTTAAAAACCGCCTAAATGGCGGTTTTTTTAATTTAATAAAGATATGGCTCCGTTCAAATACAATGCAAAAACTAACCAAACTAAATACGGCCAAACTAACCAATACGAAGCTTTACTAATCGTCTTAAACGTACGCATCATCCAAATAGTAAAACCGGTTAAGACTATCAAAACTATCAAAGAAATACCAATCAGATGTAATCCGAAGAAGGTATAAGACCACAAAGCATTTAAAACGACATTTACCGCAAAAAGCCAATAAGATTTTGCTTTACTATACTTTGTTTTATCTATGAAAATCATATATAAAGCCAGACCTAGCAGGAAATATAATATAGGCCAAACAACAGCAAAGACCCAACCGTCAGGCGTCAGAACAGACTTATTTAGTGCATTGTACCATATATCCGACATACCTGTTGGCGAAAACAACATACCGACAATACCAGGTAAAAAAGATATAACCATAGCCAAAACAAACAGCCAAAACTTTTTCATAAAAGCCCCCTTTAATTAACACGAGGCCAGTATAACATAAAACAGCAGTATCCCCCACAGGAACGATTTCCCAACAAACTGGAACTTGAAATTTTAATAATAATGTTATAAAATTGTGCAGATGCGCCCTTAGCCCAGCTGGATAGAGCATCGGATTTCTAATCCGCAGGTCGCAGGTTCGAATCCTGCAGGGCGCGCCAGAAAACTTATAAGAAGCCGAATGAAACAAACAAAGCTTATTATTTCACTAACAACTTTTTCTAAGCGTATTGATACTGTACATATTGTAATACAATCTCTTTTGAAACAAACAATCAAACCAGATAAGATCGTATTATATTTATCTCTTGTAGAGTTTCCAGACAAAGTACTACCGAAACAACTAACAGACCTACAAAACGAAATTTTTGAAATACGTTTTGTTCCTAACAATATAAAATCATACAAAAAACTAATATATGCTCTTAAAGAATATCCCGACGCAAACATCATAACCGTTGATGACGACGTTATATACCCAAGGAATCTTGTAAAGTCATTACTAAAAGCCCATAAAAAACACCCCTACGATATATGCGCAAATAGAATACGAGAAATAAATATAAAAGACGGGGAAATTGAACCTTATTATAAATGGCATTTATCTGAGCGCAGAAAACTATTCGGACATAAGATATCGAGAAAATTTTCAAACCTACAAATCGGGGTTGGCGGGGTTCTTTATCCTCCGAAATCCCTTCATCCTGATGTAATCAAAGAAGAAATTTTCACAAAAATTTGCGAATATCAAGACGATTTATGGTTCTGGGCGATGGCAGTTCATAATGGCACGAATATATCAGCGACCAAATTTGGTTGCGACATATCTAACGTCATAGAATCCACACAAAAATATGGGCTATTTTCAACAATAAACGGAGCTAAAAATAGTCCTAATGATGTCGCGATACAGGAAATAATAAAAAAGTACCCAGACATTATAGAAAAAATTATTTACGCATAAAACAAATTATATTATAAAAACCTTATCCATTATTAAGAAAAAGCTTTATCTTATTTGATGCGGGCTTAGTAAAACATAATACCGTAAATTTAATCGATATATACAAGTTAAATTAAATATTTTACTTTTAGCAAGAAAAAGCCCCCTCATTTATTGAGGGGGGGGACTAGAATTAATAAAACTTATACTAATTTTTTCAACCGCAATAATTCTATATACATATATACATCGGCGGCAGCATACAGCAACAACGTTATTGCTAAGTAATATACCATTACAACCGCCCCTGCTACAGGATATACAAGTAATAAAACCGCCAGAGCAATCAATATAACAGACATAATTAAATCAAACCAATAATGTCCAAACTTTGCACGTATCATATTTATAGAAAATATCAAAGCCCGCAAAGATTTGAATAAGAATAATAAAACGAACACATATACCAGACTTATAATTGAACCAACCGGATAAATACAAAATATTACCCCCAAAACAACGTTTACAAGACCAAAAACGACATCAAACCAACCTCCTCCCATGTCACGGGAAACAATAAAACCCGCAATTGTACGGTATAATCCAAATACCACAAGAGCAATTCCTATGACAAAAGTTAGTGCGGTTAAAATTGCAACCGGTTTAAAAAACATAAATATCGCAGCTATTCCAAATAATAGAGCTTCACATATCAACAATGGGGCACTTTGATTATACAAACGTTTAACCGATGCTGTTATAGAATTTGTTTTCTTCGTTTTTGGCATTTCTATTCTCCTTCTACATAACATTTTACGTTTTAATTATAATGAATTTAAATGAAAATTCAATAACAGTATACATACGTAACAGTAGGAAAGTTTTTTAATACCTATTTGTTCTTTGTTCCCAACCATTTTTAGAGGTTATCCAATTTGGTGTCTTTTTTAAGTATTCAAGTCTAACACGTCTTAAAACTTCCATGAAAGAATCAACGTTAACTTCAGAGATGGAATTTAATTTTTCTATTGTTGCATTTCCTATAACCCCATCAATCTTTAATTTCGCGTTCAAATATTCGTTTAACGCACGTTGAACTGTAACCCCTGCACCGCCCATAACATTCATATCAAAAACAGCTTTTTTAATACGAAAGTTCCTAATTTTTGGAATCATTGTATTGTCCCAATATAAATTTTTATATATTTCTTTGGCCTGATTAAGCTGTAAATTTTTAACAGTTTTCGGGAACCCTTTACTTGGATTCAAGGTATTGTAATAATCCAAAGTTTTTTGTTGAATCCCCATATTTGTGGGCATATCTTTTACTTGATTTAAGCCATCTGTATAGCCGCCCTCGTTCAAAAAAACTTCTTTTATAATAAAATCAAAAATTTCATCGTTCATATAATCATCTCCCGCTAAAAAATATTTGTTTAAATAAAAAAACGCGGATGAAATATCCACGTTCTTTATTTATAACATTATACCATAAAAACAAAGAAAAATCAATTTATAACCTGTTGTTATCTTTTTTCATTTCCTTGTTTACCCATATATCTTTTAAGAACTTCAAAAGTTCTTTTGGCTATTTCAATATTTTGTTCTAATAATTGTTTGTCTTCCAATTTTCCTGCCAATATCCTAGCTAATTCAATACTTCTTATAGTATCTGTTTCATAAACCAACTGTTGTTTCAAATTCATAATATCTTTATTTAGCAAATCAAAAACATCTGTTAATTCGTAACTGGCTTGATATAAAATATCAGATGTATCCTGCTTTTTAGGTATTCTTGGTCTTCCTTTCTTTACGGGTACAGGTACAACTGTTTCTGTTTTTTCTACAACAGTTTCAGCCCCGCTTTCGACGGCATGGCTTTCAACTATAGCCTGTTCTTCAGTCACATCTTTTTCTGTTTTCCCCAAGAACTTATTATCTATGTTATCTGAGCCATTTTCTTCTATGACCACCTTTTCTTCCTGTTTTTGCTCAGGCACATCTGGTTTCCCATATTCAAAATCGGCTAACAAAGTATCCACGTCTAAATAATCTTGTTTTTTTCTATTAAAGCCTTCGTTGGTAGAATCTCTTAAATCAGTTGAAGATATAGTATAATTATATAAAGTCTTATTTTTCCCATCCCCATGGTTTGCGAAAAACGCAGAGGCGACTAAATTTCCACCAGGAATTATACACCAAACCACACGAGGTCTATTATTACCTCTACCGAACCCCTGCGTAATATAACAAGAATTTTTAAGCTCTAAATTAGGTACCAACTTAAGTTCCCCGTCTTTAATACATGCAACTCTATTGGCACCTATTCTTGAATCCTTTTGAAGCGGATTTAAGTTCACATCACTTATGTTTTTTAAAAACTCTATCAATGCCGCCTTATTATTTTTACACGCCTTACATACTTGTCCCCAAATGCGTTTATCAAAAAACTTTTTAATATTTATCACTTTAAAATCTTCTAAAGCAGCTTCTTTCACAGGACGTTTAACGATCTGCTCTTTTTTATCTTTCTCCGCCGGTGCTTTAACTGGTTTACCAACCTCTTCTTTCTCTGCGTCATTTTCTTGAATAAGCAAAGCCAAAGCAACGTCTTGAATTTTATCTTCCGGTAAATAGTTATGTAAACTACCCCACTGCGGATCGTCACTATGAGCATATAAAAAAGTTTTTATTGCTTTTTTTAAATCTTTCACACTTATTTCTTTAAAATCTGGAAATTTTTTTAATTCATTAGCCACTTCGAGTAAACTCAAATACCCTTCTTTTTTACCTTTTGTTTGTATATTATAAGTTGAAGTTTCGCGTTTATTAGTCTTTTCTATTTTTTTATTTTTCTCACTAATAATTTTTTCAATTACTTCTCTTAATTTCAACGTATCGGTTTTTCCTATAATTTCCAAACCAGGGAAATTTCTTATAAAATCTTGTGCGAATGCTAAGTCAACAGCACTCTTTTTTACAGCGTTGATTATAGAATTTCTTACGAAAACATGCTTAACAGAGTCAGGTAAAATATTTTGCAAAACCCCTAAATCATTAAAAGAATAAAAACATTTTAAAGAAGTTATTCCTCTTGGCAAAACTGTTCCTTCAGAAATAGAAAAACTAGAGCAATCTAAACCCCCGTTTATTTCCACCTTTGAAAAATCTGGCAAAGGTTTACCTTTCCCATTACCCAAATCCACATCTGTGTTAATTATGATTTTATCAAAATCAATTGAAGCCAAATTTAACAAATCAACCCGTTCAAGAGTCGCAACTTCTTGCCCGTCAACCTGCCTTATCACAGATGCATCACAAAAACATGACATTCTGGTCATTTTGCTATTCCTTTATTTTGACAAAATAATAGCACAAATTTTAAAATTGTCAATAAAATATAATAATGCTTCTACTGATTTCAAATTCAATAATTGAATGCAAATTCTGTAAAAACACCAAGATTACATATTTATTCTAGCTCACCGGAACGAAAACACACAAATTAAAGAATTATAACCAACCAACGATACAATCAACCAAGTTATCAAACAGATTCAGAAATTAACTATAAAAACACTTAAAGATTCCATAAATAATAAAAATCCCTGTTTTTACAGAGAGTTTTATTATTCAAGTTCTAACTTTTCTATATTCATATCCACATCTTGTACATGATATGTAATATCTTGCGTTATATTCAAAACATTCTTCAGGTCTTTTTGTGCCAAAGATATAAGTTTTATATCATCATCTCTTCCACAAACGACCATTAATGTTATAGGATTCTTAATAGATTTTTGCTGTTCAGATTTTGTCTTGCGCACCTTTTCAACTATAGACACAACCGCATTGTACAAATCGCAAGATTCAGCAAAAGATTCGGACCTTGGGTATGAACACAAGTGTACAGAAGCAGTGTCTCTTCCCCATACTCTTGCCTGATAAACTTCTTCTGTAATAAAAACCAAGAAAGGCGCAAACATTAAACAGAACAAATCTATCGAAAACATCAAAGCTGAAACAGCAGATTTATTTTCTGTACTATATGCACGCCCTTTAACGATTTCTAGATAGTTATCACAGAAATCCCAGAATAATTTTTCCGTAGTTTCTAAAGCACCGGAATAGTCGTTCGTTTCAAACAAAGCACGTGCAGTTTTTATACCGACCATAATCTTTTCAATCCAAGAACGGTCTATGGCATCTTTGATATTAGAAACGTAATCTTCAGAAAGGTCTATTCCGCTTTGGGCAACGATATTAAACACGAATTTAGACGCATTAAAGAATTTATTACACAGTTTTTTACCCTGATCCATAACCTTTTCTTCAAACAACGCATCTATACCGAGACGCGCGCGCCCTGCCCAATATCTAACTGCATCCGACGAATATTTTTCAATCAGGTTCATCGGCGTTGTAACGTTTCCTTTTGACTTACTCATCTTCTTTCTGTCTGGATCCAAAACAAAGCCGCTAATATGCGCTTCTTTCCATGGGATTTTATTTTCCAGCGCATACGCTTTCATTATCGTGTAAAAAGCCCACGTACGAATAATGTCATGCGCCTGCGGTCTGACGTCAAAAGGCAAAGAAATATCGCTACCAGCAGGTGCAAATTCCATGGCGATTTGGGGCGTCATAGAAGACGTTGCCCACGTATCCATAATATCTTTTTCCCCTATGAAACCGTTCGGCATTCCACGTTGAGTTTCTTCAAATCCGTCTGGAACATCAATCATAGGGTCTATCGGTAAACGTTCAATATCAGGATAAATCGGGTTAGAATAATCAGGATTACCGTTTTTATCCACATGATACCATACAGGGAACGGGACACCAAAGAATCGCTGTCTTGAAATGCACCAATCTTGGTTTAAACCATTTACCCATGCCTCATACCTAGATTGCATATGTGCAGGATACCATTTAATTTTACGCCCCTGCTCAATTAATTCTTGTTTTATGCGCAAAACATCAACAAACCATTGTCTGGAAGTCACGAACTCCAATGGTCTTACACCTTTTTCATAGAACTTAACAGGGTGCATCAATGGGCGAGGTTCAGCCATTAAATCGCCACTTTCTCGCAAAAACTCAACAATTTGCGCACGTGCTTTTTTTACGGGCAAACCAGATATCTTATCATAATAACTACGCGCCTTTTCTACATCCAAAGACACGAAATTACCCGTACCATATTCAACCGGCAACAAACACCCGTCTTTACCAACTATTTGCTTTATTGGTAAACCAGATTGTTTCCACCACGCAACGTCTGCGGCATCACCAAAAGTGCAAACCATCATAATACCAGTCCCCTTTTCTGGGTCTGCATGCTCAGACGGTACAATTGGCACAGGAATATTAAACAAAGGAACAATTGCTGTTTTACCGAAAAACTTTTTATATCTTTCGTCATCGGGATGCGCAACAACGGCTATGCATGCTGGTAAAAACTCTGGACGCGTCGTAGCAATTTTGAAGAACTCGCCTTCCTCGTCTTTAATAGAAAACTTAATATCATGAAAAAAGCCCGCTGTTTCTCTATCTTCTATTTCTGCCTGTGCGACAGCCGAATGAAAGTCAACATCCCACATAGTTGGTGCTTCTACAATTTTGCAAAAACCCTTTTTAACTAATTCCAAAAACGCTTTCTGAGAAACTTTTATCGCTTTCGGAGAAATCGTAGAATACATCAAATTCCAATCATACGAATGACCTATACGACGGAAAATATCTTCAAAAACCTTTTCATCATTTTTCGTTAATATATTACATGTTTCTATAAAGTTTCTACGAGAGACGTGACGCAATTCTTTAACGTCTTCAACATGTTGCGGTACGAAATTTTCATCGTATGGTAAATCTGCGTCACAAGATATACCGTAATAATTCTGCACCCGACGTTCTGTTGGCAAACCGTTATCATCCCACCCAATAGGATAAAATATATTTTTCCCGTTCATTCTTTGCCAACGAACTTTAATATCTGTTTGAGTATAGCTCATAATATGTCCAATATGCAACGAACCAGATACTGTTGGTGGTGGGGTATCTACTACATAAGTATCATCTCTAGAGATATCTTTGTTATAAGAATATACTTTATTTTCATTCCAAAATTTCATACAGCGTTGTTCTAGGCTTAAAAAGTCCAACTTGCTATCTAGTTCTTTATTATCTTTATATTTAGCCATAGTAAAATCCCAATTACTTTAACAATAAATAGTTTTTTAATTATAAATGAAAAAGTGCCAAAGTCAATGCGTTTTGTGGCCTGGGACTTAATTTTACACTCAAAAAATATCAACAAAAATTAGGTAAAAAGAAAAATGCGACCAGCAATCTATTCAGAAAAGCCAAACCGCATTTTATTTGATTTCTATTTAGACAAATTAAGTTCTTTTTTATCGCACCTTACATTTATCACAAAGAGTAGCAATTTCACGGGCTGTGTCTATTATCTCTTTTTGAAATCGTCTTAAATCATATACGGGAACACATTTTTCTTCTTTTTCAGATGTTTTCAACGTACCATCTTTACATAAAAACTCTTTTATTCGTTCACCACCTATTATTGGATAGACCTCTCGTTTTAAATTTTTATAATCAAACTCAACAATGCTCTTCACGCCCCAAGCAAAAATCGCAAACATCTAAGTTAATTTTGTTTTCTTGTATACCCCCCATAACTAAAACCTCTTTTAAAGAAAAAATCACAAAAAACACGAATAGAATTCTATGTATTTAATAATATGGACAATAAAACCGCCGCAAATGCGACGGTTTGAATTTTCTGGTCGGGTTCAAATATTGTACCCTGTGGCACATACAAAATCGGCTAAAACACATACGGTATGAAAGAAAAAACAGGGAAAAACAGGTAATTTTTGCAAAAAACGGGTATTTTGACCAAAATCCACACAACTTGTACTAGAATTCACACACAGTTTTCTAAGCACTTGCGCTCTACCCACCCAAAAATTCCCTGCAAAAATAACAGGGAATTTTTTGGACTATATCAGGGAATTATCAGCGAATATCAGGGAATTTAATAAGCTAACAGCGAAGCCCATTTTTATCTTGTTTTTCAAGGTGTATGTGATATTTTTCGAGAAAAGGAGCCCCGACATGCCCGGGTATATTTTTTATATAAAACCTTGTATCTTATAATCTCCTTTCGACGAATTGTATTCGTTTCCTATTTTCAATTTGCCGTACACTATCAATTCTGATACACTCACATAAATTTTATTATGCAAACATTCCAATACCAAATGTTCGCTATTTTGGTATTCATTATTAGTTTTGTATTTCAACACTTTAGCTACAAGATAGCCATCGATATACCAGCCATCGCTTAACGGGTCAAACTGCGGGACCTGTATTTCGTAAGTTTGTTAGATACAAACTCATAAACAGCTTTTTGCATTACAGCTAACGCATTTTTTCAATACTTAGCACCTTTACTTTGAAAGTACCCATGGGTATCTTGATAACACGCTCGTCGCCAACTTTTGCCCCCATCAATGGCGATACAATAGGCGCATTATAACTATAAATTAGTTTTTTATGATTTTCTGCTCCCAAAGGAACAATACCTATAGTTTTTTCTATTTGTTTCAAATTAGCTAGATTCTCTTCCAGGACCCTAACCAAACAGTAAAGCCCTACAACTTTTGGGATTGCAGGAACAACCTCGGTAAAAATACGTAATTTATCCAAATCTCGCATTGCTTGAAACAACTTGTCCTCTGTCAACTTTTCTTCTCTAGTCGCACTTTCATAAGCGAAGTTATCGTGCCAAGAATTAGTATCCCCCTCAAAAGCTGAATTTTTTTCACAACGAATACGTTCTAAATCTTTTTCAATTTGTTGAACTCTTGCTTTACTGGCCTGCATATATTCTTTTGTTACGAAAATCGTCATAATCGATCCTTATCTTTGTATTGTTTGACCGCGCACACACACCCCAGCAAACCCATTATTCTGTGCAAAAATCCGCACAGCCCTTAATTCTCTCTGTGGCACATGCATCAACCAAGTTTTGTTTTTTATATTATATGGCGCATTATTTAATTCGTCAATATTTGTGTGGGTAGGGTTTTTAATAAATGTTGTCTCATGAAATATCACTTCAGCTCTTTTAGCAAAGTCTGTATTTAGCAGAGAATTGTTTGTATCCCCAGAATAAAACAACTTGCCATCAACTAACATACTGGTATTTAATTCTTCGTTCGGAACATGTGGTGTTTCAAAAGTTTCAAGTTTTACACCATCGGATTGCTTCAGCGGTCTCCAACTTGTATCTGATATACCCATAATTCTCAATAAATTGGTGCAATCTACACCCCCAATAATAAGTTGTTTTCCTAATTTGTATTTGGAATACAACACCAGTGTGGATAATGAACCTGTATGATCACCGTGCAAATGCGAAATCAAAACAATATCAATCAATGGTATAAGTTTGTTTCTCTGCAACTCTGGGAAAACAGTGAATCCGCAATCCAACAAGACCCCCAACCCAACATCTGTTTGATATAATAAAGAGGTGTTATACCCACTAAAAGCATCATTTGCTCCGATCACATGTATTTTCATAACATTATACACCTTTACTTAAACAACAACTCAGGAATTTCCTTTATATTCATCCCTTTGTTTCTATATAAATCTTCTGTATTGCACGACACAACATCGTCCCACGAATAGCCACACTTGTTCAAAATCTCACGACAAGTATTTTCATTGTCAAATTCAATTTCCATATACGGGTCTAACAAAGGCCAATGATCTATATCTATTTCTGCATCTTTGTACTTGTATTGTATACGTTCTTTTTCTTGAACATTACGTTTTGCAAAACCCAGCGCGCTCAACAACGCATCTGTGGCATCAACATCATCAACCCTTATCTCAAACTCCCCAACTTTTTGGACTTTTGAGTTATTCTTTTCAAATACATGTTTGACCGTCAACGTTGTTTTATCGCCAGTTCTACGTAAGCGAATCCATTTATTAGGATTGACTCCCATATTCAAAATTTTTGGTGTAACGGCTAAAAATTCCAGTTCTTTCACATCATTTATTTTGTTAACAATATCCTGCAAGCTTTCCACCGCATATTTGCTCAAAATTGGCTGTACATCTTCTTCTAACAATAAATCTTCCACTTCCACCAACAAAGTTTTTAAACGTTGTTTGTACGAAGTCATTTCTAATACACCTTTCGAATGATTTAACTTGAATAAAATTTCTTGATATCTATGTGCAATTGTAGGTAAATCATAGGTATATATTTTTTGCAAGTTTTTCCCCACAAAAATAGCGCCCATTTCTTTTAAGGTTCGTTCAACATCGTTGATAGATACATTTAATATCTTTATCTCTGTTTCCATACTCATCTGCATATCCCCCTTAATCTTTTGAGAATTATATCTTTGCCATTCAAATTATAACACAAGTTTCCATCAGGCGTAATCACCAAATACTTGCTTTCCAGCGTTTTTTTATCTCTAAATGTTAGATTATAATGAATTATATTCTCTATGTACATTTGTTTTACTTTTTCAAACTGTTCTAGTGTTATAGAAGTATCTTGAAATGTACTAATTGCCCTACCTCTGATTGGAGATACTTGAAACAGTCTTACTCCATCTATTGGGGAATTATTAAGAAAGTCTATCAACTGCGGCATGGTGTGTAAATTGTACCGATTGACAACAACATTGACCACAACCTTCTTTTGCGGATCGTATTGCTTTATGCGGTCAATAGCGGAAACAACCCGCAAATAATGACTCTTTCCTCGCCCCAATCTGTAGTTCACCTCATCAGCAACACTATCCAAAGATAGTGTAAACGTAGCCAAAAATTGACCTATTTGTTTCAGTCTTTTATCAGTCAGTAGAGATGCGTTGGTATTGATTTTGTTCACAATTCCATTTACATATGCTTTTTCCAACAATGTTGACAAATGTTCATACAACAATGGTTCTCCTCCAGACCAAGTCAGTTTTTTTATGCCTTGCTGTATCAAATAATCAAGAATCGCTGTATTTTCCACCAACGAACATTCAGGCAATGCCTGTGCCCGAAAGCAATAAATACAATTTTGATTACATTTAGATGTGATATTCCAACATAATTCGTTATCGTTCACTTTTGCCTCTTTTTCTGCGCTAAGACATACCCAAAACGATGATAATGATGGTATGGGTGTTCTGTGTGTGCATATTCAAACGACGGTTTATTATTTTCTCTAATAGAGATAACATTCCATTGTTCTGGTTCAAAAAACTCCATCATTTGTCCTTTGCGAAAATACTTCACTGCTGGATACGCAACAAAATCTTGCTCATCGATAGCCATCATATAATCAACGTATAAAAACCCCCCATCCTTTACTATATCTTGAATAACCCTTGTTTTTTCTTGCAGCGTCTTTCTAGCATTTAAAGAATACTGATATGAACAAGATGTAAAAACCACATCAAAGTTTTCTTTTGGCGGATTAGCATAAAAATCAAGCTCTTCAACATTAACTAAAGACTCCACCCTCTCTAACTTTATCTTTTCTAAACACCCTATATACGACATCTGTTTTGTAGGAAATGGTTCCAAGGACTGTTTACCTGAATATGGAATTGGCTTAGTGTGTTTAAAAATCGGGAACTCTTTGGTTGCCCCATACAATGCGGACTTATCAACCTCGTATCCGGTGACATGATGTCCTTTACGGGCAAATGGAAATAAGAATTTTCCGTCCGAACAGCCTACAACACATGCTGTAAAATTTCCATCAAATGTATTTTCAGCCAATTTGATTAAATTATATAATCTGGTCGGTGGCCGTCCCCAGATACTTTTGGTTTTCATTTTATCGCCTTTTTGTATAAAAATTACAAGTGTATCCTTTGGTAGTAGTATAATTTTCTAACAGCACTTGAATCTGTGCCATTGTCATACCATTAACAACTAAACGACATATTTTGCCATCTTCCATTGGATTAAGCATTGGTTCTGGTGGCAGTATCACACGATAGTCAGAATAGCATTTTACCTCAAAATCTATATTCTTATCTGTATTGCGTAGTATTTTGATTTGTGGATCTATGCACTGTGAACAA
>CALXNF010000060.1 GCA_944389685.1 uncultured Alphaproteobacteria bacterium
ACACGACGCTCTTCCGATCTTGAAGTGTCTGGGGTTAAAAATTCAGAACCTGCAGATATACCGTATTCTGGTGGAACCGTCACTTTTTCGGCTGCGCCAGCAAGCACTGCTGAAATAGTGATTGCTAGAAAAATAGGTTTAGAAAGGGTGGTTGACTATCAGCCCACCCAGAAGATAGACCCGCAGGCTTTAAACCAAGATTTTTCATTTTTGCTTGAAGCTTTAAAAGATTTTGATTCTGCTGTGACTACGTTTAGCAATAAGTATGCAGAAATTATTGAGTCCGAAAGTTACGAAAGTTTTTCAGAAAAATTAGATAATATTAATCAGAAGCTGACCGCATTAGGGGGCGTTGATAATATTGGTAAAAAAAGCGATATAACAGCATTACAAAATGCAACAAGCTTCACGAGCACAGGTAAAAACACAATTGTTTCTTGGGGGATGTTAAGTGGCGAAGCAATGAACCTGAATTTTTTAGGGACTGCGGCAGGGCAATATAAATATGTACCAGAACGTCATGGAATTTTATCTTTGGTTTTTGTTTCTAGCGCCTCTGCCGATGTATCAATTACGACAACTAAGGGGTTAACTATATATAATAAGCGTTTTACAGGTGGTGAGAGAGAAACTATTTTATTTCCTGTGCAAAAGGGGGTAGATATAACCATTTCAGTTCCTCTATTGACCGAAGTAAATTACCAAAGACTATTTTTCTGTAAGGGGGCATAAGCATGTATTATACAAATAAAATTATAAATCATAAAATAGGGTCTTATACTGACAAACCTGAAATTGCAAAAATGTTGGGGTTTGATATAGAAATAAAAGATATAGAAATTGCTCAGGATGGTTTTGCGTATGAGCGTGGGTATGCGCCAACACCACGTGAAAAAAGTTATGTAGAATTACGTTTAAAAGAATATCCTTCTATTCCAGATCAGCTTGATATGATTTATTGGGATAAAATTAATGGAACTAATATGTGGTTAGATTTGATTAGTTCTATAAAACAAAAATATCCGAAGGAATAAAAAAACTGGGTTTTTGCCCAGTTTTTTTTATTTTTTATGGTAAAAAAACTTGATTTTCCTATAGATAGAGTTCTATACTTGAAAACAGGTATATTTTACGAAAAGGTATTACATGTTTGGTAAAAAACAAGACGAAAATTATAATATTATTTCTAAGTCAAAATATTTTGATAAGAAGTGGTATTTGAGAAAATATTTTGATGTGGCTCAATTAAAAGCAGATCCTGTAGAACATTACTTAAATCATGGTTGGGAAGAGGGACGCAATCCAGGACCTAATTTTGATTCCGAAGGTTATATAAAAAGGTATCCTGAATGTAAAATAAACCCTTTACTTCATTTTGAGAAAATAGGTAGAAAAAAAAACTATAAAGCAGAAGTAGAAATAGATGAAACTATCAGTGATAATTATTGGAGAAAGCATAATAAGTTAAAAAATATAAATAAAGTAATCTATTCTTGCATGTCTGGTGGTTATGATGAAATTGTTACAGATTTTTATCCTAAACCAGATTATGATTACGTTTTGTTTACAGACAGTAAAGCGTTGCTTAGAAAGAAACGTTATTTATGGTGGAATATAAAACCCTTAGCTTTTAATAAGTCTGATTCAGTAAGAAATGCAAGATGGCATAAAACGCATCCACATATTTTATTCCCTGATTATACATATTCGGTTTGGATTGATAGTAATATTCAGATAAGCGGTCCTGCGATATATAATTTAATTGAAAAACATATTAAAGCTAAACATAAAATAGCAATAGCGTTGCATCCTAAAAGAGATTGTATTTATGACGAAGCAAATATGTGTATAATATCTGGGAAGGATAACCCATCTTTGATAAACAAACAGATGGAGGTATTGAAAGCAGATAACTATCCAAAACACAATGGCTTATATGAAACGAATGTTCTTTTTAGGAAACATATGGATCCGCAGATAATAGAAATGTGTGATAAGTGGTGGGATTTTATTAAAAATTATTCTAGAAGAGACCAGTTAAGTTTTAATTACTTGCTTTGGAAATTTAATATAAAACATTATCCTATAGATAAAAAAAGTCTTAGAACTCGTTCAGATTTTAAGATGATAATACATAATTATAAACCAGACGTAACTAGGTATGTGACGAATAAAATTCTTGTTCATTTACATTTATTTTATTTTGAGCAGTTGGATTGGTTCTTATCAAAGTTAAAAAATGTAAAATGTAAATACGATTTGTGGGTAACGGTTACCGAGTCAAACGAAGAAGTAGAAAAAAAAATAAAAAAGTTTAAATCAGATGCAAATATTTTAAAGGTTCCAAATCGTGGTTATGATGTGTACCCTTTTTGGTTGGTTTTGCAAAAAGTTTCGTTATCCGATTATGATGTTATTTTAAAAGTTCATACTAAAAATCGTAGGGATACAGAATATATAAAAAATGGCATAACTTATATAGGTAACGATTGGAGAAATGATTTAGTAAATACTTTGATTGGCAGCAAAAATCGGTTCAAAAAAAATTTAAAAGCCTTTAAAAATAATGAAGTTGGTATGGTATGCTGCAAAAATTTAACTATTAATACAGAAAATGTCGCTAGAAGGGCGGCAACTAAGTTCTGGGCAGAAAAATTAGGTATAAGATATTCGGGTAGTGCACCATTTTGTGCGGGTACTATGTTTATGATCCGGTCTGATATACTATATAAGTTTCAGAATTACCCATTTAAGTCGACTGATTTTGATACGGCTTCAAAGACTGGTGATACATTGTCTTTGGCTCATAGTTTAGAGACTATGTTTGGTATAATGGTAGCGGATAGAAAACTTTATATTTGTGGGGCAGACACAATAAAGACAACATTTAAAAGGTTTAAGGCGAAGGTAAATGATATGAAAAGGAAAGA
>CALXNF010000061.1 GCA_944389685.1 uncultured Alphaproteobacteria bacterium
AGACCATTAGACACAAACAAAGCAGGATATTTTGCCAACATCCGATTTTCTTGAAGTGATTTATCAGCCGGATTAATTTTCAGCATAGGAACAAACAGCAAAGCAAAAAAACGAATCGTTGTCAAAAAATAAATGTTAAAAAATCGTTTAACAATTGGTTGCAAACTTAATTTTATCTTATAACTTATCTGACGTATCCAAAACGATTGAGAGTAAGCTCAATCAAAAAAGAAGCGAGAGGGTTTTAAAGTAGGGCTAAACATAAAAGCTAAATTTTATTACAAGATTTGTGATAGTAAATTTAGCGTTTGTGGGCAGGTGATTTTTATACCCTTGCGCAATGATGGTTAACTCTTTTAGGGAAGGAAAGGAGAAACATATGCAGGCAGCGGCAACAAAAGAAATGACTAACTTGGAACTAATCAAGGGGGCCATCGCCGCAAAAATGGATTCTGCAAGTTTTTCTTCTTGGATTGCACCTTTACAGTTTGAAGTTATTGGAAATGAGTTAGTGTTAACTGCTCAAAATCAATTTTCGGCTGACTTTATAGGCAGTGTTCATAAAAATGTTTTATCGTCTGTTGCAGCTGAATTTGGGTTAAGTCTTTCTATTTGTACTCGCAGGGGCGTTGTTTCGCAAGAAGCTGTTGCTAATGATAATAATATTCAATCTTATTCAATGGCTTCTTGTGTCGATAAAGAAACGGTTGCGATTTTTGACACATTTGTGTGTTGTGAAGAAAATGCCTTTGTGTTATCGGCGTGCAAAAAATTAGCGGCGGGGTCGGTATCTTTCTCGCCGTTATTTATTTATGGGGTTTCTGGTTGTGGAAAATCTTTATTGGTAAATTGTATAGAAGGCGCAGCTGCTGGTCGTACAATAAAAATGTCAGGTGGGCAATTTGTTTCTGAATTTACACGTAGCTTACACGATAGAACTATTTTTGCTTTTAAAGATTTTTGTCGTAATTGTGATACATTCATTTTAGACGACGTTCAAGCTTTAGCTGGGAAGAAAGCGACAAGTGAAGAGTTTGCTCAGCTTATAATGGATTTACGCGCTGCGGGAAAAAATATAGTATTAACAGCTAATGTTGCGCCAAGTAATTTAACTGGTTTCGATCGTCGGTTACAATCTTTATTTGCATCTGGTTTGGTTGCAGATGTTGCGGCACCGACAATCAATGTAAAACGTACGTTGTTGATGCGTGCAGGTGTATGTTCAGATGTTGCCGATGCAATTGCTTCTCGTATTGTTGGTGATGGACATTTAGTTAATGGCGTTGCAATGAAAATAAAAACGTATACAGAATTAATGGGGCAACAAGTAACGATGGACATCGCACAACATTTGTTAGCAGACACTTTGCAAAAAGCTAAGACGCCTATGGCGATGGTAAAAACAATGTGTGAAAAACTTGGGGTTGCATATGAAGCTGTTTGTGGAAAGGGGCGTTGTCGTGCTGTCGTGTTAGCTCGTCAGATGATGATGGCAGTATTAAAAGAGGCAACTAATTTGTCTTTGACGGAAATAGGGCGCGTTTGTGGGGATCGTGATCATGCTACGGTTGTATACGCGATTTCACAAATAGAAAAACTAAAAAAGACGGATTTAGTGTTATCTGCACAGATGAATCAATTGATAGTAGATTGTAAATAGAATAAAAATAAAAAGGTTGTTGGAAAAAAAGGGGACTTGTGATAAAATCATAATGAATATGATTGTATTGCGTATGCAATATATGGAGAGAAATTATGAAAAAGTTTTTGTTTTTTGTTTCCTTTGTTTTATTAGCTGTTTGGTCGAATGGAAGTTTTGCAGGATGTAATTCCCCAGTAACGCTTGGGTTCGATGGAAATCAGCATTATTATGATGATGAATTTTTATATGAAACAGAAGAGCAATATTTATTAACTCAGCAGGGGTATGAGAATACTGGGGGGCAAACTTCTGGGGATGGGAAAGGTTATGAATGTGATGCATATAATTCTCCAAGTTGTACTGGTGGTGATGAGGTTGTGATGCCTGCAGGACATGTTTTTGAAGGTAATGTTATAAATAAAAGGGTAAAATATAGGTGTAGAACAGGTTTGTTGGGAATGGGACCAAATGATGATTGGTATCCTGTAGAAGAGGAGGAGGTCTGTGCCACAAAGGGCTTTGGTGATATTCCAGTTGGAAAATGTGTTACAGAAAATGGGAAATGTAAGACCTTAAGTGAGATAGATTGTAGTGGGTACAGAAAAACAGATGACGCGGGAACTGCGTTTCATGGAATATGTAGAGATGGGCCAACGTTTGTGTGTAAAGCTATAGAATGTAGGAAGGGGATGCATGCCAATAGCGATGGTATATGTGTAGTAGACGAACAACAGGGATCTGTAATGCCTCCTGTGCCGCCTCAGCCTGTGCCGGATCCAGAACCCACGAAATCTTGTGTACAAACCCGTTGTGGCGGGTTAGCTGGTACAACTTATAGTCAGTGTATAACTTGTTGTTATGTTCCCAGCTCTACAGCCGTTTGGGATAGCGGTTTAAAAAGATGTGTTTGTACAGATAATTCTAAGACCTTTAACCCGTCAACTTTGCAATGTGAAACGGTTGCTGTGACGCCACCAGAAAATGAAGAAGAGCCATATGTTTGCGATCCTAGTAAGCTTGAATTGTTAAGTCAATGGTCTATTCAGTATGCAACTAATAATGTTTTAGTAACTCAGATAAATCAAGTATTGGTTTATTGTAGTGGAACCCCGTCAGAATTGGTATTTAATAATATGTATAATCAAATTTTAATGTTAATAAACCAATCCGAAGCAGATGCCGCGGCAAGTGTATTATTAGCTAGTCAAAAAGCGGCTAGGAATAGGATTACAACTGCTGCAAATACGATTCAATCTATTACCTCAAATTTAAAATTGACGGTTTGGAAGAATGAGGAGGGTAATTTTAATACTTCTCGTTTGCTATCTGATTCTATTGCCGGTGTTGTGTTGGGAACGGCAGGTGGTTTGATAACAAGTAGTGTTGTTAAGAAAAATCAGGTAGAAAGTGGTTTTGAAGATATTCAATGTACCGTCGGCGGTCAAGTTGTCGCCGGTTGGGGTGATGAATTCCGCGTCGGTATCCAATAAAAGATGAGGAAGACAATAAAATACCGAGTTTAATACTCGGTATTTTATTTTTGTTTCAGATTATTTAAAACTTCTTTTAAAAGAAGGGCGCGACGCTTCATCTGAAAAGCAAGATCTTGCCTAGATGCATGGTTTAATCTTTCCATAAAGTTTGGCGTATCTTCAGGATACATTAGTTCGTTTGTAGGAAATAATAAAGCAACGGTATCTTCTGTTTCTTTGTCTAGATATTCTATAACTGTACTTGCTAGATGATTTCCCATAACTTTTTCTAATATTTTATAATTAAGCATCATATTAATGGCACCGGGATTTGGGAATATCTCGCAATGAAAACAACCTGTTTTACTTTGAACATTTATGCCGTTTATTTCTTTTACAGGTAATAAAGTTCCTTCAAGTGAAGAAAATATAGAATAGTTTGCTTTATTAGAGTAATTAATTTTATAAGTAATTTTCTTTTTTTTAGACACAATTTTATCCTTTTATGAGTTAACAACTTAGCACATAATATATAATTGTCAATATTCTATTGGAAAAAGCTTACCTTACGCTTTTTTTATTTGTTATCAAACAAATAAATCTTTTACAAATTGGGCGTGCTCTGTGATGAATTTAAAGCGAAACTCTGGCTTTTTCCCCATAAGTTCTGAAACAATAGTCCGAGTTTTTTCTGTATCTTCTGCACCTTCGTCTGTACGTGGGGGCAACTCAACACGAATCAATCTTCGGGTTTTTGGTGACATTGTCGTCTCTTTTAATTGATTCGGCATCATTTCACCTAAGCCTTTAAATCGAGATATTTCAATTCGTTTGTTTTTATATTTAGTGTTTTTTAAATTTTCTAGTTCCCCGTCGGTGTCTACATACATCGATTCCGTACCATATGTTAATTTATATAATGGCGGGCAAGATAAGTATAAGTGTCCACCATAAATTAATTGAGGCATAACCTGATAGAAAAACGCCATTAATAAGGACGCTATATGGCTCCCGTCCACATCAGCATCAGTCATTACTATTATTTTTTCATATCGTAGTTTACTTTCGTCCCAATCTTTGGCGGTCCCTGCACCAATTATATCTATCAATTCGTTTAATTCTTTATTTGCGCTAAAGCGTTCGTCTGAATTTGATACTACGTTCAAAACTTTCCCGCGCAGCGGCATAATTGCCTGAGTCGCGCGATCACGAGCCTGTTTTGCTGTTCCACCTGCAGATTCTCCTTCAACAATGAATAATTCCGTCCCTTCAATCCCATGCTTTGAACAATCTGCCAATTTAGCGGGCATACGAACCCGCTTTGTAGGCGTCTTTCTGGCAATTTCTTTTACTTGTTTTGTTTTTATACGTGCATTTGCAAGATTTATAACGAAATCTAATATTGCATTGGCTGTTTTGGGGTCCGATGCTAAGAATATCTCCCATGGGTCTCGTAAAGCGTTTTCCGTAAACCTTGCAATTTCGGGGTTAGATAACTTTTCTTTAGTTTGACCCAGAAATTGTGGTGTTTTATAGAATACAGAAACTATCGCAGCAACGGAATCAAATACGTCTTCACTAATAATTGAAGCTGCCGATTTATTGTTTATTTTTTCACCGTAAGCTTTTATCCCACGGGTAATTGCTGTTTTAAAACCGGTTTCATGCGTTCCGCCGTCTACGGTCGCAATTGTATTACAGTAAGACGAGAAGAAGCCATCGTCTGATGCTGCACCGTTTTCGTCTGTTAAAAAAGTTAACGCCCATTCTACGCGCCCAGAATCGTCTGGAAAGTCAACAGTACCACCAAAAATCTTTGGTAATATACGTGGTTTATCGCGGGTTTTTTCTTCTAAAAAGTCTGCAACACCATTAGGATAATAAAATTCCGTTTGGGCGGGAATATTCATATCTTCTGTTAATAATTCAGGGTTGCAAATCCAGTTTACTCGTACTCCTTTTGATAAGAAAGATTTAGCACGAGCCATTCGATAAATTTTTATGGGTTTAAACGTAGCATTTGCCCCGAATATTTCATCATCAATGGTAAAACGAATTTTTGTACCGTGATTTTTTGTCGGTCCCAGCTGCGTCATTTTACTGGTAGGTTTGCCGCGTGAAAAACTTTGTTGCCATTCGTAACCGTCACGAGATATTGTTACTATCATTTCTGATGATAATGCGTTTACAACGGAACTCCCAACACCATGTAGACCACCACTTGTTTTATATACATTGTTATTAAATTTCCCACCAGAATGCAGAGTTGTTAAAATTACTTCTAGTGCAGATTTACCGGGAAATTTTGGGTGTTCGTCAACAGGGATACCGCGCCCGTCATCAGTTATTTCTATGGTTTTGAAATCTATAAGATTTACAATGATTTTTTTTGCGAACCCCGCGACCGCTTCGTCAATAGAATTATCTAGAATTTCGATGGGTAAATGATGCCAAGCCTTTTCGTCTGTGCCACCAATATACATGCCGGGACGGAGGCGAACTGGTTCTAGCCCTTCTAAAACTTGAATATCTGAAGCATCATAAGTATGTGTATTTTGTTCTGTCATAGTACAATATTATTAGTACATTTTGCTTTTCCTTGCAAGCGAAAGTATGTTGTTTATTCCCAAAAATCTAGGAAATATTTTTATAACCTTGATTTTTTTATCATATATAACTATATATTCTGAAAGTAAGTAATTATGGAAGTGTGGAAATGAATAAAAATCCTTATGAAGTTTTGGGTGTCGCTCGTGACGCTTCCGATGCAGATATAAAAAAGGCTTATCATAAATTAGTCATGAAATATCATCCAGATAGAAATCCTGGTGATAAAGCTGCAGAAGAAAAGTTTAAAGAGGTAAATAACGCATTCGATATATTGAAGGACCCACAAAAAAGGGCGGCTTATGATAGATTCGGTGACGCCGCGTTTGCTGGGGGAAATGCTTCTGGGGCGAACCCTTTCGGTGCCGGTGGAAATCCGTTCGGTAATGGTGCTTTCCATTTTGATATGGGTGGTGGTGCTGGTATGGAGGATATTCTTCGTGAAGCTATGCGTGGATTTGGTTTCGATATGGGGGCAGGAAGCGACCGTGGCGGAAAAACTCAACGAAGGGGGCGAGATTTATTAGACGAAGTAGTAATTGATTTACGAGATGCTTATTTCGGTAAGACACATACGGTAAAATTTACTACTAACGTAGAGTGTGAAAAATGTCATGGTTTTGGAACTGCGGACGGGAAAGAAGCTCCAATTTGCCCAAGGTGCAAAGGAACTGGTTATGTTCGTACTTCACGTGGTTTTTTTGCAATGGAAACGCCATGCCCAGAATGTAATGGTTTAGGACATAAAATAGATAAAAAATGTTCTGAATGTGATGGGGCTGGGACTGTCAGAAAAACAAGAACCTTAGATGTGAAAATTCCTGCTGGTATTGAAGATGGTGCTCGTTTGCGTTTGGCGGGGCAAGGTGAGGCCGGTCAAAATGGTGCACCTGCCGGAGATTTTTATTTGGATGTTCGAATCAGGCAAGATAAGCGTTTTGAAAGAGATGGTGCGGATTTAATAACTCGGGTAGAAGTCCCTTTTACAACGCTTGCATTGGGTGGTGAAATAGAAGTCGAAACAATAGATGATAAAAAGCTGTCTGTAAAAGTGCCTGCCGGTACTCAAGTTGGAGAAAAATTACGTGTTCGTGGTCATGGAATGCCGGGGCGAAGAGCGGGGGCTTTTGGTGACTTGTATATTGATATAAATATGCCGGTACCGACTAAGCTTACAGAAAAGCAAAAGAAAATTTTAAACGAATTCGCAGAGACTAAGAACACAAAAAAAAGTTGGTTTTAAATTATCTCTATGTGCAGTGTTTTAAGTATATAAAGCGAATTATTAAATAATAAAAAATCCCATTAAATGGGATTTTTTATTTTTATTTTTTTACCTGCTTTAGTTTCTCAATAAATGTAAATGTATATTGTGTTGCCGACCATAAAGATGCAATAAGAGCCAACCATAAAATGATAATTCCAGCATATGCCATTACAAAGAATGTGTATGATGCAAATACTTCATAACCGTGAAACATTGCTAACTTAGGCATGCACATCATAAACAGCAATGCACATAATGCTACCATTTGAAGTGTGGTTTTTATCTTACCCATTGAAAAACGTGCTTTTGGAACAGGCATTTCAATTTTCTGGGTACCCAAGAATTCGCGTAATCCACTAATATATAATTCACGCGAAATCATAATGATTACTGGAACAATGATTAACCATACTGGGAAACCAGGAATGAAGGCCGGTAATATTACAGTTAATACTATAGATAACATAATCATAGTATTTACCACTAATAATTTATCCCCAATATGATCCATTACACCACCTAGTTTCGTGCATACATTATATTTGCGTGCTAGATAGCCGTCGAACCAATCTGATATAGACGCAAGAACGAATAATATAAAGCTAGTCCAATACCATCCGTAAAGCAACGTCGGTATTATCACAAAAGCCGCAGTGATGCGAAATGCAGATAAAAAATTTACAAAAAATTTCATAATAGCTTCTCCTTTATAATGTTAATGGTTTAATTATATCACTTCGGAATGGAAATGGGCATATATTTTTTTTGCGGCCGATTTCCCTAAACCGGGTACGTGTAAAAGAGCATCTAAACTGGCATCCGTTATTGCTTTGACGGAACCAAAGTGGTTAAGTAAGGCCTTTTTTCTGGTCGGTCCTATCCCGTCAATTTCATCTAAAACAGATGTTGTTAATGTTTTTGCTCGTAAAGTACGGTGAAATGTTATTACAAATCTATGGGCTTCATCTCGTACTGCTCGTAATAATAAGAATAAGCGAGAATCTTTTTCTAAATTTCTGCATATTGTGCCATCGGGCATAATGAAATGCTCATCGCCATCTCTGACTTCACCTTTCGTGACGCCAAGAATCGGCATGTTTGGAGCCGTTTTCTTTGCGATGTTCCATTGTGCTTGACCCCCGTCAACAATGATTAAGTCTAATTTTGGGTCGCGGTTTATTGCTCTGGATATAAATTCTTCCATCATGGCTATGTCGTTTCCTGCGCGTGCTGCGTCTCGTAATTTAAAATGCTTATAACCAGATTTTATGAAACCGTCGTGACCGAAAGTTATCATTGCACCAACAGGGTTTTTCCCAAACAGATGTGAGTTATCAAATACACCTGCATATTTTATTTTTAGACCTAACCAATTTTCTAAATCTATAACACTTTCTTGCCAATTAAAATTCGCTCTATGTGCACGATTCTGCCGTATACCTTGATTTGAGGTCTGGGTCAAAGCCATTATCTTATCACGACATTGTGCGGCGGATTCAAAGTCCATCGATTCTGAAAATTTTTTCATTTGTTGCGTCAAATCTTTTATTATCGGTTCGCTGTCACCAGTTAAAATTCTACGCGCAAGTTGTACGTTTGATGCATAATCTTTCTGTGGCATTGTACATGGGGCACT
Organism: uncultured Alphaproteobacteria bacterium; assembly: GCA_944389685.1. Lineage (GTDB taxonomy): Bacteria > Pseudomonadota > Alphaproteobacteria > Rs-D84 > Rs-D84 > Enterousia. The sequence goes on from CALXNF010000061.1 coordinate 8,625, forward strand.
GCACCTGCCTATTTGATATAATAAACATGGGCGGGTACGATTGTGCATGAAGGTATCTGTGCAAGTACGCAGTTTACAAACTTTCTGAATCGTTTTTATTGTTTCATTTAATGCATATACAGAAGGGTAGGGGCCAAATACGTCACGACGTTGCGATATCTTTCCACGAAATTTTAATAAGCGTGGGAATTCGGATTGGGTTAATGCAATCATAGGATACATTTTCCCATCGGTTAGCATTATATTGTATTTTGGTTTCTGTGTTTTTATTAATTCTTGTTCTAATAACAAAGCTTCCGATTCGTTTGCGGTTATATCCCAATCTACACGGGAAACCAAGCTTCGCATAACTTGTTTGTGCGGTTCTAGTTTGGATATGTCCAAATATTGTTTTAATCGATTAGATAAATTTTTTGCCTTACCCACATATAACAGATTCCCATCCACATCATACATTTTATATACACCTGGAGCGTTGGGACTATTTTCTATTAAATCAGAAAATTGAATATTCATACCTTTTATGATAGAATATAAAAAAATAAATAGCAATAGAGGTTGTAAAAATGAGACAAGAATCAGGACGTTCTATGATAGAAATGATGGGTGTATTGGCCATTATGGGGGTAATAACAGTTGGGGCGATTGCGGCTATTTCTAGTGCGATGAATATGCAAAAAAGAAATACTGTAAATGACGAGGTTTTACAGATGGTTACGCAAATTCGTCAAATGTTTACGGAGTATGATGATTATTCTAACATAAATAACGCAACTATATTCGGGGCAATTGGTATGTCAAACAAGAACCCATATGGTGGGACGTATGAAATAACTGTAAATCCGTCTAATTCTCGTCAATTTATAATATCTATCAATGGTTTGTCGCAATCTGATTGTGAATATTTTGTGACAAAAGGTTGGGATGGATCTGTTGGTTATGAATTATCTGGACGCACACAAAGTGGGGCGACCGGGACGTGTAATAATTCTAATGGGGAAAATGTCGTCCAAATAACGTATGGGGAATAAGACCAATCGCTAATTAAAGGTTTTTATAATGGCTGAGCTGGTGCAAGTTTCCAAAGTTGAAGATGGGACAAGGTTGTTGCGTTGGTTTTTACGACGTTATCCGTCTATGCCACAGCGAGATTTTTATAAACTGTGTAGAGGTGGACAAATTCGAGTAAATTCTTCTCGGGCAAAAGGTCAAGAAATTTTACGAGCGGGTGATGTAGTTAGGGTTCCGCCGACTTTGAATAGTTATGCGATAGTTCCAGTTAAAAAAACTGAAAGTGGGACTAATTTTTCGTTGGCAGATTTGGAAGCATTAAGACAGTGTATTATTCATAATGATGAGGATATTGTAGTTTTTAATAAACCAGCAGGTTTGGCAGTACAAGGTGGAACCGGCATAAGAAAATCTGTTGATAAAATGGCGGCAGCACTATTTCCGTATGATAAAATTTCTTTGGTTCATCGGCTGGATAGAGAAACTAGCGGTGTGCTTGTTGTTGCTAAAAATCAAAAAGCCGCTCAAATATTATCAAACGAATTTCAAAGTAAAACAGCACACAAAGAATATTTGGCTTTATTAAACGGGGATGTTAAACCTGACCATGGGGTTATTGATAATTATATGGTAAAGGGGCAGGTCTTTGATACAGATACTCGGGTTAATAATGGAACAGGGCAGAGGCCGCAAAGAGCTATAACAGAATATCAAGTTTTATCGCGAGCAGGGGGGCATTTGTCTTGGGTTTTATTTTCGCCTAAAACTGGCAGAACACATCAATTACGTATACATAGTGCTTTGTGTCTGAAAGCACCAATTGTTGGTGATGCATTATACGGAAGTCGGAAAAAATTAGATGGTGTATTGCGCTCGATGGTTGAAACGAATAATTTGTTTTTACTTGCATATAAATTAACATTTCAGCACCCGTCTAGTGGAAAGATGTTAACCATGCGGGCCTCGATACCAGATTTTATGCTTCCTGTAATAAAGTTTTTGGAATTTCAATTACCGTAATGCTTTAGGTAGTAAAAATGGTAAAAAGAAAGAAAAAAGAAAAAAATATTTTTAAAATTGTTCGCATTCTAACTGTGTTTGCCATGGGGTTAGTTGTTGCAACAATAATTGCGTTATCTCAGATAAATCTAGAAACTTTGCGGGGAGACGTTTTAACTATTTTGCGTGATGCAACTGGGCTGCCCGTTGAAATAGACGGAAGTGTGTCTTGGAAATTGTCTCTTCGACCGCAAATTGAACTAAATAAGGTACGTGTTCCAAATGCAGAATGGGCAAAACATAAAAATGCGTTTAGCGCTGATAAAATAGACGTGACTTTAGATCTTATCTCGTTGTTTCGAAATAGACCGACAATACAAAATGTGAAAGTTTATGATGCTGCAATTTGTGTAGAAAAAAATGATAAAGGTGAATTATCTATTAAACCTGATTTAGACGGTTTTTCAGATACGCAAGGTAGTGGCATGGGGGACAATAAAAGTAACCCGACAGATTTTCCTTTCATAGATCCTGGTCTGGGTGGTTTAGAGGTGCAAAATTTAGAAGCAGACCTTTTGGGAGAAATATACAATCTTTCCGGTTTCCAAATTAGATATATACCAAGAAGTGATACAAGGGAATATAGTGGTTGGATAAAATCTAAATCAGATGTTTTCCCATTTATTTTATCTTTTTCTGAATATAATGCGGAAAGGAGGGTATACCCGGTAAAAATTGCTTTTGCAACGGGGGGGGACGCATTAATAGCTAATATTGCGTTGGAAGGAACTAGCAAAGTTCCAATAGACTTTGTTATCAAGGGGGATATACCTGATGTTGCTGAAATTGGAAAAGTTTTTAATTTGAATCTAATTCAGATGCCTACAATGAGCGTAAATATTTCTGGTGGTTATGATCGTCAGAAATTAACTTTGCGTAATTCTTCAATAAAAATTCGGGGAAATACGCTGGCTTTTTCAGGGCAAGTTGATTGGGCGAGGAAATTACCATATATAAAAGCTTCGTTAGAGTCAAAGTCTATAAACTTACCAGAAATTTTCCCGGAGTTTTATACAAGGAAATGGGAGCGTCCAGATAGAGAACTAAATGTTTTTCATAATATACCTTTGTTCGGTAGTCTTTTTGCCCAATCTGATTTAGACGTACACATAATGTTGGATAATTTTATAGTATATAGAGAATTCAATTTGAAAGAGCTGGATGCGGATATAAAGTTAAAAGACGCAAAAGCGAGAATAAATGTAAGTACAATCATTGCAAATGGGCTTGTTAAGGCCGCCGCAGATATAGATATTAATGCAGATGGTGAGATGTTTGTTCAATTAGGCGGTAGAGGTAAAGGTATTGTTATCGGTGAATTATTAAATCAAATTCATATTGATAATTTAATTTCTGATTTACCAGTTGATTTTGATATGTACGTACAAGCAAATGGTTCAAATTTATCAGAATTGATGCAAACAATAACAGGGCCTGTACAGGTGTATTCTTCTGCACAAGGGTATGCTCATTCCGCGTTAGTTGCGAATATGTATGGTACAGATTTTCTAACTACATTACGTCATAGTATTCAAGATCTTTTTAGGACAGAAAAGAAATATAATCAAATGAAGATTTCTTGTGCGGTAGTTAACACGAAGTTGCGTAATGGTTTAGCAGAAACCCAGCATGGCGTCGCAGTAGAAACAAATGCTATAAATGTTCGCTTGGCAGGTGGTTTGGATTTAGGAAAAGAAACAATACAACTGTCTTTAACGACCGTTCCTGTTCGAGGGTTAAAGTTGTCTTTGACAGGGAACGTAGTTAATTCTATGGAAATTACGGGTAGTCTTGCAGAACCAAGCGTTAGAATAAGCGGTGCAGCTGTTGCGGGGAAAGTTGCGTCTGCTACGGGAATTGGTTTGCTGCTTGCACCGTTTACAGGAGGAATTGGTTTAGTTGCGGGGGCAGGTGTAGGTTTGCTTGCAGGGGATTTATTAGAAAATTGGTTGGCAGATGACAATCCTTGTGAAACAGCTATGGAAAAGGGGGCACCCGCTCGTCGGGATGATCCGGATTGGATGAATTTTCCTGTTGCAGAACTTGTAGATAACGTTTTTAATAATCAAACAGCTTTTTAGGGAGATTTAGTAGTGTTTAATTGGGTTGGATTGGTTCAAATTCTTGTAATCATAGCGGTATTGTGTTTGTTTTATAGAAGCTTCATAAGAAACACCTCGTCCGAACGTTTAGTCAGAGGCTTGTTAGGTTTGGCTTTATTATGGGGGTTAAGCTTTATTTTATCGTGGGCGCATTTAGATTTATTAGGTGCTTTTTTACATTGGGTGGCTTTGTTCCTGTCTATCAGTATAATAGTTGTTTTTCAACCAGAATTAAGAAAATTTATGGCCTTGATGGGAAATATAGATGAATGGAGAAGATTTTTTAAATATAATCGTGACGTATCCAGAAACACTAAAGCTTTGGATGGAATTGTTTCCGCAGTGGAATATATGTCTTCTAAACATACTGGGGCATTAATTGTCTTTATGAACTCTTTAGACGAAAGTACAATTGATAAATTAGGGGTCTATATTGACGCAGAAATTTCAAGTGAATTATTACTTACAATATTTTTTAATAAAACCCCTTTACACGACGGGGCTGTAATAATAGAAAAAAATCGTATTACTTATGCCGGGGGAATCCTGCCTTTGTCTAAAAATAATTTAAATTGGAAATATGGGACAAGGCATAGAGCGGCTTTGGGTATGTCTGAAGTTTCCGGTGCCACGGTTTTGGTTGTTTCAGAGGAAAGCGGAGATATATCTATCGCCGAAAAGGGTAAATTTACTAAATATGATGATATAAAAAAGTTACGCGCAAAATTAGAAAAAGTTATGTACAAATGATTTTTGTACATGCTTAATTTCTAATCGCTTTTATGTTGAATAACCCTTGCACCGAATCGGGCTTTTTTGGTAAACTTACAAAAAAGGAATGTAGGGCGAAGGTAGATTTAACAGGAGCAAGTTATGGAATTTTCAGTATTTCGTCAGGTTTTAATTCGTGCGTTGGGGCATATGCAGTCAATAGTTGAAAAGCGTGCAACTTTACCGATTTTAGTAAATGTTAAAATCGAGGTTGCAGATGATTTGATTTTGTCCGCAACGAACGTGGATTTAGAATTGGTTGAGCATGTGGCCGCAGATATAACATTGGGTGGAAAAACTACAGTCCCTGTTCAAATGTTGTATGATATTGTTCGTAAATTACCAGACGATGCAGAAATTTCGTTTAAACAATCTGGTGATCAATTAATTGTGTCTAGTGGTCGCGCTGTATTTCGTTTGCCTACGTTGCCCGCAGAAAATTTCCCAGCAATGGCGGGAAGTAATTTGACAACGAAATTTCAAATGACAACAGGCGATTTAGCACATCTTATAAATCAAACTAAATTTGCAATACCAACAGATGACGTTCGGTATCATTTGGGGGGAATTTATTTCCATATTGCCGATGAAGGAAAGGAAAAAATGCTGACGGCAGTCGCAACAGATGCCCAGCGTATGGCTTTGTGCGCAATGCCGGCGCCTGTTGGAAGTACCGAAATGCCCTCTGTAATTTTGCCTCGACGTGTGATTGGTGAATTGTCAAAATTACTAGAAGATGCGACGGTAGATGATGTTACTGTTGAATTGTCTGATACTAAAGCTCGGTTTACAGTTGGACCAGCAACGTTGACCAGCAAGTTAGTTGATGCTCAATATCCAAATTATAGGGTGGTTATACCAAAGGGTAACGATAAAATAGCTATTTTAGACAGAAAGTCTTTCTTGAATGCGGTTGATTTGGTCTCTGTTGCAAGCGTTGATAAAACTAAGTCTGTACAATTAACTTTTTCTATGAATAAGTTGGTTGTTAATGCTTCTAGCCCAGATGCAGGAACCGCAACGCAAGAATTAGATATAGAATATAACGGTGATACCGAATTTACAGTTGTGTTTAATGTAAAGTTTTTGATGGATGTGGCCGGTCAAGTAGAAGGTGAAAAGTTCCAAATGGAAATGCAGGATCCTTTGTCGCCGACAATAATAAAGTCAACAGATAAAAACACAGATGCATTATTTGTATTGATGCCTATGCGTATGTAGTCATTGATTTTGTTGTTAAAAGCCCTGTTTTCAGGGCTTTTTTATTATTAAAATTTGCAAAATGTATTTTTTGTGATATTATTGCGCCGGAAACAAAGGTTTTTGAAATGACATTAGATGAAATTATACCAGGTAAGGAACCTCCTAAAAAAATGAACGCTATCATAGAAGTTCCAGAAGATGGTCATGTAAAATATGAAATAAATAAGGAAACAGGTTTATTGCGCGTGGACAGAATTTTACATACGCCTATGGCATATCCCGCAAACTATGGTTATTTTCCAGGAACTTTGGGGGATGATGGCGACCCTTTAGATTGCGTGGTTGTTTGTAATGCGCCTTTACGCCCAGGTGTTTTAATTGAGGTGCGCCCGATCGGTGCTTTGTTGATGGAAGATCAAGCTGGCGGGGATGAAAAAATCATATGTGTTCCACGTGATAATATTGATCCTTTTTATACGGCAACGGAATATATCGAGCAACTACCAGAAATTTTGCGTTCAAAAATAGAATATTTTTTTCAACACTATAAAGATTTACAGCCAAATTCTTGGTCGAAGGTAAAAGGTTGGGCTGATCGAGAAACGGCAGATAGAATTATTCTAGAAAGCATAGATCGCTATTGGACTCATAAAAGATCGGCTCAATAAATGACTTGCGCAGGTTTAAAGGTGATTTTATAATAGCACAAAAAAATAAGAGGTATTAATATGGCTTCATATATTGCAAATGATATGCGTGTTGGTTGGGTTATCTCTCATAACGGGAAACGTTATTCTGTAATGTCTATTACGAAAGTAAAACCTGGTAAGGGTGGGGCTTTTGTTCAGGCAGATTTGCGTGATATTGATTCTGGAAATAAAGGAAACGATCGTTGGCGCGCAGAAGATAAGGTTGAAAAATTAATGGTTGAAGATTTTGATTGTCAATTCTTGTATTCAGATGGTACAGACGCATACTTTATGAATTTATCAAATTATGAGCAGTTTACCATGCCGGTCGAAACAATGGGCGAACAGATGAAATTTTTAGCACCAGAAATGATGGTAAAAGCAAACTTTGTTGAAGGGAACCCAGTTTCAATTTCTTTGCCGAAAACGGTTGTTGCAACAGTTGAAGAAACAGAACCTGCTTTGAAGGGACAAACTGTTTCCAGCAGTGGTGGTAAACCCGCAATCTTGGATA
>CALXNF010000062.1 GCA_944389685.1 uncultured Alphaproteobacteria bacterium
GTTCTAGCGCGACGAATGGGTCGTCTGTATAGTTCACTGGTAACTGGGTAGAGTTCGTATAGTATGGTGCATCTTTTGTGCCTGCCGTAATGATGTCTGGAAAGTTCTTTACATCTGTTTTTGCAAATCGGTAAGAGCAGCCCTCTGCCGGTGTCGCTTCTAGATTATACAAATTCCCCGTTTGTTCTTGGAATGTAACCAGGTTTTCTCTTATGAAATCCATCAAATCCAAGACAAGTTTCTTTCCAAAAGGCGTCGCGATGTTTTCTTTATCGTTCGTAAAATTACGAACCATTTCATTCGCACCGTTTACACCGATTGTAGAGAAGTGATGGTCCCAGTTGCCCAGATAACGACGGGTAAATGGATACAAACCACGTTCCATATTTTTTGATATTATACGCCGTTTAATTTCTAGTGAATCGCGCGCTAAATCTAGCAGTCTTTTTAATTCATGAAAAAGTCCTTCTCTATCACCCTTATGCATATAACCTAAGCGGGCTAAATTAATTGTGACAACGCCAATTGATCCAGTTTTTTCTGCGGAACCGAATAACCCACCGCCACGCTTTAATAACTCACGAACGTCTAAACGTAGGCGGCAACACATAGAACGTACATCTGTCGGATTCAAATCTGAATTCAGGAAGTTCTGGAAATTCGGAATTCCATATTTTGCCGCCAAATCAAATAATGGTTTTACGTTTGGATGATCCCATGGAAAATCATTTGTTATGTTATATGTCGGAATAGGGAAGGTAAAAGGTCTGCCTTGGGCATCGCCTTCTGTCATAACTTCCAAAAACGCTTTGTTGATTATGTCCATTTCGGCTTGTAAGTCGCCATAAGTAAAGTCAACTTGCTTTTTGCCAACGAAGGGGTGTTGATTCTTTAAATCTTCTGGGCATGTCCAATCAAATGTGAAGTTAATAAATGGTGTCTGGGTCCCCCAACGACATGGTACTGCACAGTTAAATATAAGTGTCTGCATTGCATTTTTTACATCCGCATAAGATAAGTTATCTATTCTTACATAAGGTGCTAAATATGTATCAACAGACGAGAATGCTTGTGCCCCAGCAGATTCGTTTTGTAACGTACCTAAGAAATTTACCATATGGGAAATCGCCGTTGCCATATGTTTGGCAGGTTCGCATTGTAAATAGCCTGGAACCCCGTTAAACCCTTCGTATAATAATTCACGTAAAGACCAACCAGCACAATAACCGGTTAACCAACCAAGGTCGTGAATATGAAAGGCTGCATTTCTATGCGCTTCTGCAATTTCTTTCGGATAAAGGTTTAACCAATATTCTGCGGTCACTTTTTCACTTGTGCGTAAAATTAAACCACCAATAGAATAACCTATATTTGCATTTTCTTTTATGCGCCAATTAGAACCGCCTACATAACCCTCTATTACCTCCACGGCATCAACATAAGAATCTCTGATTTCTGTGCGTTTCTGGCGGTATATGATATAAGATTGTGCCGTCTTATAGGCTTTCGCATCCATTAAAGATTCAATTACGGCCTCTTGAACATCTTCAACATTAGGGTTCTTGTCTATAAATTTTGATTCTAACTTATTTAAAGCATTTTGTGTGATTTCAAGAATTTTTTCATCGGAAATTTCTTGCGTTACTGCAACCGCTTTTTTTATCGCATCAAAAATTTTCTTTGCGTCAAACGTCACAGATTCACCGGATCGCTTCTGTACGATTTTTAATTTTGTTGTAAGTGTCGGAATAATCTGTATTTTATTATCGTTTTCTGACATAGGCATTTTACACTCCGATATCAATATGTAGTGATTGTTTTTATATTTTCATAACAATATATAGTATAAGCTGCTTTCCAGCAACATATAAAAAGTAAAAATTTTTTTATTTTATGCTTTACTTTTTAAAAGTGGCTTTTTCTGCCGCGTTGGTGCATATACGATTCTTTTGAAATCGATACAAAAGACTTTTTTGTGTGGTAAAAAACAAGATTTTTTGAAAGGAAATGATTCGTTTTTTATAAAAATATACAAAATATAGTTCGTGTTTTTACGAATCGTGTCTATATCTTGATTGGTAGAGGCGATAGATTTTGTTTGTTTGTACAAGAATTTCTTGCAGAAATAGGTTGTTTTTCCTTTGGTAAAACTAGTATAGTACAGCTATAAGTTATAGTTAATGGTGACTATAATTAAACAAAAAGAGCTTTTGTAATGATTAAAAACATATACGATATGTTGCAGCAGGTTTGCAGTCAGAATAAAGAGCGTATTTTCTTTGTCAGACAAAATGAAACCTATGCAGATTTATTGAAAAAGGTAAAACAGCGTGCGGTATTGTTGGCGAAAAAATTTGGGATAAAGCAGGGAGATACTGTTGCAATTTTATCTGGTAATACGCCAGATTTCATCAGATCTTATTTTGCTATTACATCACAGGGGGCACGGGTTCTTATGTTGGATACAGGTTTGTCAGCGACCGAGCATCTTAATATGATGAAGCGCACAAGATGTAAATTGGTTCTAGCGCAGCGCGATAAATTCATAACAGGTGGTCCAAAAATGTTTGATATAGAATCTATAGATGATACAGATTCTCGAGAATTTAAGGCAGCACCTATAAAGCGTGAAGAAATAGCAATGTTGTCGTTTACTTCTGGTTCTACGGGTAATCCGAAAGTTGTCGGTTTAACGCATGACAATATAATATCTTTGGGGGACGGGGCTTTGTTTTATAAAACTGTCATTTTACCTGGGTATACGTTTTATGGTTTTTTACCGCTTTATCATATATATGGGGTGGTTATAAATATAATTGCACCGTTAGTGTTGCGCGGTAAGTTGCTTTTGCAACCGGTATTAAATCCAAGAGAGTTTTTGAATGATTTTAAAAACTATAAACCAGAAGTTATACCAGCTGTTCCAAGAATATGGGAAACTTTCTATAAAAAGATAATTGATGCGGCGAAAGAAAAACATGTTTATACACTTATGCGTATAGTTGTCTCTATGCGTAAGGTTTTAAGGTCAATAGGTTTGGGATTTATTGTGGATAAGGTCACAAAACCTGTTCATGACTTATTTGGTGGGAATACAAAGGTTTTGGTTTCTGCTGGTGCGACACTAAAACCTACTATTCGTAAGTTTTTTGAAAGTTTGGGTTTTGTTGTAGGGGATTGTTATGGTTTGACGGAAACAACTGGTCCCGCAAACTTTAACTTCGCGTTTCGTAAACCAGACGGTTCGATGCATTATGCTGGTCCATTACCAGGAAATGAAATCGAGATTCATAATCCTGATAAAGAAGGCGTCGGGGAAATATGGGTTCGTGGTAATCTTGTAATGCCTGGTTATGTTGGAAACGACGAAGCAAACGCAGAAGCGTTTGAAAACGGTTGGTTTAAAACAGGTGACCTTGGTAAACTTGATAAATATGGGCGCTTGATTGTAAAAGGGCGAAAAAAACAAGTCATTGTTTTGGATAGTGGTAAAAACGTGTACCCAGATGAATTGGAAGACCTTTATATGCAGAACAAAGAAATATTAACTGCGGCTGTGTTTGAGTATGTAATAAAGGGGAAAACCGTTCCTTTCGCTGTATTTCAAGTAGAACCTGGTACCAGTATAACAAAGGTCGCAATGTTGCTGAAGGCTTCTAACCTTAAAATTGCACCTTATAAATGGGTTACTCATTTTGCAATAACAGAAGACGAGCTGCCGCAGACATCTGCTCGGAAGATTAAGCATTTTGCTGTCCGCGAAATGTTAGATCAAGGGGCCTTTTCTGTTGCTGCACAATAAAAAATATAAAACAGGGGTGCTGTCCCCTGTTTTTTTATCATATGTATTGACAAAAAATATTTATGTGCTATATATATTGTATATAAGAGGGGTAAATGGATAAAAAAATAAAATCTTTATTAGATTCTAAAACGATTGCTGAAATTTCTCAGCTAGAGGAAAGCATAGCTTTTTTAGAGCGTCGTCTTGTCATAGATAGAATGGATCGCGAAGAAACAAGAGAAACAGAAGCCTATATTGAGGAATACAGGGAAAAGATAGATAAGCTTATAAAAGCGGCTCTTAATAAAAAGAATGTTCCACCAAAATTGCCATCGGTCAGCCCTTCTAAAGGTATATTAGCAAATTTAAAAAAGGAATATGCAGATTTAGATGCGCGTACAGATGATTTAGTTGAATTAATGTTTGGGTGCGAATTGAATATGAATCCGCAAGAACGTTCCCCAGAAGTTTTAGAACAAGCGGCGAAAGAACTAGAACGTTATAGGATCGAATATAACGCAAAAATTGCCCGGATGAGAAGCATAAGCGAGCAAATAAAAAATCATACATATTAAAGAAACGCGCCACAGGCGCGTTTTTATTTACATACTATTATATATGGGGGGATAGAGCGTTCTGTATCAATTCCTTGGTCACCGCAATCCATACAATTAAATTTTCTGTTTTGTGAATGTTGCTTATCTAATGGGATGGCATAGCCTTTTACAGCACTTACTTTATTTGCGTAAGAATATGTAGGAAAGCCGAAATAGAAACCTTTGTTGTTACCTGAACATTCTTTTGTATTACCTGGGTAACAAGATTTATTGTCTAGCTTGCTTGGGTCTGGTATACAGAATGTTTCACAGGTGTCATAATCAGTTATTTGTTGTTCGCAATCTGTGCAGGAAGAGGTCGGTACGCGAATAGTTGTCCCAACTGCACCAAAAATTGCACCATGTGTTAAATTTTCGCATTTTTTCGTATTTTTTGATGCGGATGGGTCTGTAACACATTCCCATTCCAATGTGGAATAGTTTAGTCGAGCTGTCATACCATTGGGGCAAACTTTTTCTGGAAACGGGTTTATGCATTCCCATACGCTGTCGACTAAAACAGCTGTTTGCTGTTCTGCGCAGAGAGGTTTTTTAGATTCGTCCGCTACGCAAGCGGATAATTCCGAATCCCATATCATGTCACCGCCGCAATCTGTTTTCGTATTATACCCTATGCATTGCCAGCGACCAAATCTATAAGTTTTTATTGTGCCTATGGGGCAAATGACATCTGTCTGCACTGGGGCTGTAAATATGGTATCTTCTGCAGGTATTTCATATTGGGTTAGATATACCAGTTGGCCGTCTTCTAAGTTCATTTCATCGGTAATCGCATCAGATACTATTCTTGCCCCAACTGTACCGCCTATCATAATTTTACCGTTCATAAAAATACCAAATGTTCCGGCGTCGGGAAAGTACTCTTCTAATATTTCTAGCATTTTATTATAATTATCCGCGTTTATGGTATTTGTTGCGGTCACTATATATGTATAATCTGGTTTTTTATTTTTTACGATTTCGCAATTAGTTACACGCATATTGCTATTAAGACATACGAAAGCACTTCTTATTCCGTTTTGTTCCACGCAAACATCTTGAAAAGTTTCACCCCTTATTTGAGCATTGTGTACAGCAGAAGTACATTCTGCGATTGAACGTAAATCAGATTTCGTTATGGCATATTCTGTTTCTTGTTGAATAACTCGCTGACTGGGGCTGCTTATCATATAAAAACCAAGCATGAATACTGCAATTAAAATCATCATAAAAATATTCATCATTCCCTCTTGCGATTTATTAAAAGTCTAGGTAATATAAGGATAAAAAGCAATAGGAAAAACAAAACGCGTGATAAAAATGAAAAAATATATACTGCTTTTACTTCTGGGAGCATGCGGTTTTCAACCGATGTATACCGAAAAAGATACTGACATTTATGTTTCACCGATTAGCGGGATAAACGGGATTGATTTACGTAATAGTTTAAACGCAAAATTTGGTGGGGCGCGGGACTCAAACGCTACTTATACGTTAACCGTCACTTTGCAAGAACCGGTAACAAGGTATAAGGCATTGGAAACGACAGGTGACGCAACTTGGCAGGAAATATCTTTAACCGCTCGTTATGTTTTATTGGCTAATGGTAAGCAGATTGCGAAAGGGACAGAAAAGGCTTCGGAATCGTATACTTTCGTTCGTTATTTAGTTGCAGCGAATGCGTCTTATAATAACGCGGTTCAAAATACAATACAGGTTTTATCGGAAAAGATCGGAACGCGTGTAATTGCGGAGACTTATAGGTATGAACAAAAAGCCAAAAGCAGCAGTGCTACTAAGTCGGAAAAGAAATAATGAAATGGAAAGAAACAGATTTTAATGCAGGTATCGATAAAATACGTGCTGTTCTGATTTATGGACCGGATGCAGGGCAGGTAGATGAGTTGTGCGATCGTGCCACGGAAAGATTGGAAATAGAAAAAGATAATTTATTCGCATTAGATTCAGATGAAATAAGGGAAAAGCAGGATGCTTTATTTGCAGAAAGTTGCAGCCCGTCTATGTTCGGTGGGCGTAAGCTGGTTATAATTTCAAATGCTGGGGATAGTGATGCAGCGATAATTAAAGATTTGGTTACGCATTCTGGTTTGTGTGCGACTGTAATAATAACGGCTGGGGATTTAAGAGCAGGTGGTGGTTTGCGGGTTTTTTTTGAAGACAGTGATATTGCCGCGGCTTTGCCTTGTTATACGGACGATGCCCGTACGCTTTCTACGTTGATACGACGAGAATTATCTGCTGAATCGGGGATAGAGCAAATTACGCCAGATGCGATGGCGTATATGACGTCGCACTTAGGGGGCGATCGTGGCATTACACGCAGCTTTCTAAATAAGATAGCTTTATATGTTTCAGATAAGGGAATTGTTGAATTAGAAGATGTTGAAAAATGTCTTCCAGATACAGCTGCGGCGAATACTGATGATTTCTTATATTCTTTAACGGCTGGTCACATTCAGCAAACTATGACAGCGTTGGATAGATTGTTATATGATAACGTGGATCCGAATATGTTAGTTCGTATGCTGAATATACATTTTAAGCGATTGTTGACTGCTGTTGTCGAAGGTCAGTTACCTCGTCTATTTTGGAAAGTTGCGGAAAAATTTAATCAGGCGGTAAAGATTTGGTCAGAAGAAGAAATTGTCGCCGTATTGCAGCGATTAAACGAATTGGAACAGCAGATACGTACTACTGGTATGCCGTCGGAAGTATTATTGCGAGATTTTTCATTAAAATTGGCTATGCGTGCCGCGAAATTGGCGGTTAAAAGAAGGAAGTAATAATGTTATCATCTGTTTATGCACCAAAAGATTTTAAACGTTTGCGCGTTGTTGGGGATTTAGTTGCGCGTTGTTTCGATTATATAACTCCTTATATAAAGGCGGGGATTTCTACTGGTGAAATAGATAGGATGGTTGCTGTTTTTTTACGTGAAAATGGGGCCCGTTCATCAGATTTAGGGTATCAGGGGTATCCTAAAAGTATTTGTACGTCTGTAAATGATGTAATCGTTCATGGAATTCCTAGTGATGAAGTCATATTAAAAGATGGTGATATAGTTAACGTTGACTTAACGGCAGAATACAAAGGTTTTCATGGTGATGCTTCGCGTATGTTCATGATTGGTAATGTGGCACCGCGGGCAAGAGAACTTGTGCAGACGTGCCAAGATGCTTTGAATGCGGCAATTTCTGTTTGTGCCCCAGGGGTGCCTTTGTCAGAGATAGGAAAGACAATAGAGGCCGTTGTTAAACCGCATGGTTTTTCGATATCGCGTGATTTTGTGGGGCATGGTATAGGGAAAGTCATGCACGATGACCCACAAATTTATCATTTTTATGATAAACATTGGGATAACGTAAAGATGGTACCGGGTTTAGTCTTTACGATAGAACCTATGATAAATATGGGGCGACCGGAATGTAAAATTGATGCGGATGGTTGGACGGCAAGAACAGTTGACGGAGGCTGGTCGGCGCAGTGGGAGCATACTTTAGGTATTACAGAGGACGGTGTTATAATCTTTACCGAAAAAATGGTATAGCTATAAAGCAGGTCAAATTGTGAAACCGGAAGAAAAAGATTTAAATTTTCACGAAGGGCATAGAGAACGTTTGCGCCAGAAATTTCTGGCTGATAAATTAGCCGATTACGAATTGTTGGAATTGTTATTAAGTTTTGTAATTCCGCGTCGTGATGTAAGGCCTTTGGCGCGTGGTTTAATGAAGCAGTTCGGTGGCTTATACCAAATCATTACAGCACCAATTGAAAGCTTGATTGAATTTAAAGGAATTGGTCAAAATACGGCGATTTTTATAAAAGCTATACACAAGATTATGGTTGCTGGTTATAAATCAAATTTAGATAATGTAACTATATTTCATAATGAAAAGATTTTAACGAATTATTGTTTGCTTTTGATGTCCGGTAAAACAAAAGAAGAAATTCATATTTTGTACCTTGATGGTTATATGCGTTTATTAGCAGATGATTTACATAGCATGGGTACGGTAGATTGGGCCGCCGCGTATCCAAGAGAAATATTAAAGCGCGCGTTAGAATTGAACGCAAAATCTATTGTTATTTTACATAACCATCCAACGCCTAATACTTCATTTTCAACAGAAGATATTGATTTGACCGAGCGCATTAAAAGTTTATTAGCGACGGTTGATATAGAAATACACGACCATTATTTAGTTTCTGGCGGTATTGTTTATTCTGCAAGAAATATGTTTTTATTAAAATAAGTCTTCTACATTACAAATTACTTTCATCGATTTATTTGATTCAATAGGAATCAGTTGCCCTTTATTAAATGTATAAGTTGTCTTTTTTGCCATGGTTGGCGTATCCCAAGATGTTTCCCAATCACGAGATATTTTTATAACCTGAAAATCTGGTGTAAATTTAAATTGTAATTTTTGTAAAGCGCATTCCGCGCCTTCTGTCGTACGAAAACCGTCTGGTGTTATGTCCACGAAGGTTCCATTTTGATTTAGTTCTATTTTATATTGATAATAAAAATGGCTTGTGCCGTTTTCATTGCGTGTGCGAGTGATTCTGTCTTGTTTCCCATCGCGATTAATGTCTACATCAAATATTTCTTTTTCTGATATGCCTTCACCGAAATCATCTAATTCATATTTTTCCGAAAAACTTGGGTTAATTAAACCATCAGAAAAACTATCGTTTGATTGCGTTGATTTTACTTGTTGTGCGGGCATATTTGGGGAAGCAACCCCAGAAGGTTTTTGGGAAAACTTAGGGATTTCTCCACCGGCAAGGATATAAATTAACCCCGCAATTATTATGAACATAACTATTAGTAATATGTTAAGCGCTATGTTACCTGATTGATATTTTTTTACCATAATTTAACCTTTTTAGTTTTTTACAACTCTACCGACTTCCCAGCCTTCTATCTGTCGTATAGCTACAGCGACTCTGGTTAATTCTGTGTCGTTTAAATCGCTCATACGTCTATTTATTGATAAACCTGTTAGCTCTTGAATTCGTCTATGGTATGCGGCTGTATCATTTTCTACTGGTGGGGCATACCTACTTATTGCACCTGCTATTGTTAATTTATTATAACTATCGCTTCGTAATAATAGATTGATTGCGCGCATACCAGTTTCTTCGTCTGGGAAAACTGCAAAACCTCCTGCTTCACCGATTGCACCGGCGTTTCTTGAAAATTCAGAATATCTTATATTTCCAGGGTTCATATTTCGCCAAGCTCTTGTTCCACCCGTTCGACGGTATTGGGTTCCATCCGAGTTTGTATATATAACGTCACGCGAAGATGCACGGGCTTTTGTTGGCCTGCGTGTTGAGGAAGGCGTTGGTCTGTAATCACTTTCGGGTGTTTGTGGCGTCACAGTTTGCTCTTGATTAAATATTGTGTTGTCATCTGGAGTTACTGTGACTGTTTCCAAATCAGGTGGTAAATCAGGTGCTTGTAGCGGTGCCTCTGAATAAGGTACGCCAGAATCGTAAATTTCAATGTCTTCATAAAGTTTGAATTCATCGTATTCTGATAGTTCAAGTTTTCGTGCATCTAATATTTCATTTATTTCTGAAAAAGATACTTTAATCGTTCGACATCCTTTTGCAAATAAATCGTCACTCCAAATCATGTTAACAATCGGTATGACAGCAGATAAAGTTCCTAGCATTATTATAAGATTTCGCAGGTTAGAAAAATAATCCGATTTCGCCCCGCGTATAAGTGAAATTGCCCACCCAAAAAGAAATAAGCCGGTTATACAAACAATTACTAACCAAGCATATTCAATAAAGGTTTCAAAACTTCTTAATATACAAGAAGGGTCTTCTAAATATAGAAATGTTCCGTCAGAACCCAGAATATGGAACCCAGAATTTTTTAATAATCTAAGAATTATTTCTGTATTCATCAGAACTCATGCTTTTACCTATTTCTTTGAGGCCGCATTCGTAAAGAAACCCGGTATCGTAAAGTCGTCGTCATTGGCAGCGATGCCAGCCCAACCAAATAGATCCCCCATTAGACCTGTTTCATCACGTTTGGCTTTTTTAAAAGGTAAAATATTTTTTAGCTTTCCAATCTTACTGTGGTTTTCGCTTTTAGGTTGAGTCGGGATTTTATCTTGATTCTCTGCAAATTCAGCGGCCAGCTGTTCTAGAGTGGCGTCTGCATCTTCTTCTATAGATTCCGAAAAGTCTTCTTTTTCAAATGTAAGATTTTCGGCAGAGGTATTTTCCTCTTCTATTGGTTCTTCTATGACATCTTCTCGCAAAGGCGTCATGCTTTCTAATAGTTGCTCTAAAGTTTTTTCAATCGGTGCTTCAGGCGCGTCTTCTGTAATCATATTGGCAATGTCAGAAGGGTGTATATCGTTTTCTTCAACCTTTTCTTCTATTTCTGGGGTTATATTGATTGCCGAAATGTGTTCTTTATCTATTTCTTGAATTTCAGTTATTTCAGATTCTGAATTTGTTTCTTCTGCAGAGTTATCTTTTTGTGCTGCCAGAATTGATAAAATTGGTATGATTTTTTCTTCTGTTGTAGGTTCGGTTATTTTTTCGGAACTTTCGATTGTTTCTGGCAAAGCAGATTCTTCTTTTGCAACGGATTTATTTTTGCGTGTGGAAGCTGATTTTTTTATACTTTTTTTCGTTTCTTTTGGTGCTTCTACGATAGATGATTCTGGTTGCACTGATACAGCTTCTAGTTGCGTCGTTACGGTTGTATGTGCTTCGTTAGAACACAACGCATCATCACTATCGACTGGTACCCCGAACATAACTGTATCGTTACCTAATCCTAAGGTTGTCCGAACTTCTTCAAAAGCCGCCCGAATATCGGCCATATCAAATACTTCATTACCAGAAATGTAAATGATTTTCGTTTTCATTGAAATAAATCCCCCACTAGATGGGAACATTATATCACATTTTGCTGTTGAACGCATGTAAAAAATATCTTAAACTGAAAATATGTCTGACATAAAACAACAAATCTTTCAAGAACTGAACGCAGTCGAAGAAGCTGCCGCAAGACTGCGGTCTGTGGCGGTTAATGCGGGTAAACAAACGGATTTAGAGGTCGCAATTTTGACAGAACAGGTAAAAGGCTTGCGTGAAAAAAACGAACGGGCGACTGATTTGATAGAACAAAGTATGTCAATATTAAAGAAGTTAAAATGAGCGTAGTATCTATACCTATTGTTAATAAAAATTATCCCATGGGTTGCGAAGACGGTCAAGAAACCCGCCTGATAGAATTAGGAAAGATGGTAGACGCAAGGGCGCGTGAAATTCTTGATAAAATAGGTCCGTTACCTGAAAATGCTTTGTTGGCAACTTTATGTATAGTTTTGGCTGATGAAATTCATAATAGGCCTGCACCGACAGTGACAGATGCAGATCTGCGTGAAATTTTGGCAAGAATTCGTGAAATAAAGAATAAATTGAATTAAAAAAACGCGTTTTACGCGTTTTTTTAGATTGTTTTTTGTTGGCGACTGGTTAAGGCTCTTTTTTGAGCATTTGCATAAAATGTCAAAGAATCGGTTTGTGTCGGTTGGGCTTGTATGAAAGTTTCTTTTCCTTCACGCCAGCCTTCGACAACGCGTATTGCCTTTACAACGCACATCATTTGTTCATCATCAAGCTCAAATATTTTTTTTGTTATGGGAAGCCCCGTCATTTTTCGTAAGCTTGCTTTATATTTTTCTGTGTCGTTTTCGTGCGGTGGTGCATATTTAAAAATTGCTTGCGAAATAGTCAGGTTTCTATATTTGTCTGATTTTAATAATGCACCAATTGCTTTCATGCCAGTTTCTTCATCTGGGAAGACGGCGAACCCCCCTGCATGACCTATTGCACCGGCTTGACGGGCAAAATCAGAATATCTTATATTACCTGGGTTCATATTGCGCCATGCGCGCGTTCCTCCGCTGCGGCGAAATTGATTTCCATCTGCGCGTGTATATACAACATCGTACCTTTGGGCCGTTGCGGTTACGGCAATATGGTCGTTAGTTATAGTTGGTTCTAATGTAATTATTGTATCTGTTTTCTCTTCTTGTTTCGGAAGAGGAGATTCTTTATAAAAATTTATATCAATCGCGCTTGAAAGTTGCGCTTTTTCGTTTGAACCAAGCATTTTTGCACCGGCAAAAATCATAGCCGAGCTGGTTAAAATGTATGGAATTGTGCGCTTAAAACTCATCTTTTTCTCCTTTGCAATCAAAGTGACAGACCGGCATTACCGGTTGTTCAACATATTTCTTGTTTTTTTGTTTTTGATTGGTTCGTCGCCGTAGAAGCATTTGGCAACGTACATTCAAACGAAACGAAAAAATCGTAACGCCCCGACTTATCTCATTCGACAGCCCGCCCCGATAGGGGAACCAAAGTTTGTATATACATATATATCTAAAAAAATAAATTTCAAGTTAAAAATGCAAAAAAATCAAAAAAATTTTTTATTTGTTGTTTTTTGGTAAGTTTTTTAGATTTTTTTCTGTTGTTATTTTTTTGCAAATGTTTTAAATTCTTTGGTGTTATGAGTAAGGAAGTTATTGAAAATATTGATTCACAGCAACTGTCAGACGCTTTATCAGAGCGTTATTTGTCCTATGCTGTCAGTACTATTGTATCCCGCGCTTTACCAGATGTTCGTGACGGGTTAAAGCCGGTACACCGTCGCATTTTATATTCTATGTTGCGTCAGAAATTGTCGCCATCTGCGGCTTTTCGTAAGTGTGCAACGGTTGTTGGTGATGTGTTGGGGCATTATCATCCGCATGGGGACTCGTCCGTTTACGATGCGATGGTGCGTTTGGCGCAAGACTTCTCTGTAAGATACCCGCTGATAGACGGGCAGGGGAATTTTGGTAACATTGATGGTGACCCACAGGCGGCATATCGTTATACTGAATCAAAAATGACAGACGCTGCTATGCTGATTATGGAAGGCATAGATGAAGACAGCGTTGATATGATGCCGAACTTTGATGGTACTACGGTTGAGCCAACGGTTATGCCGGGGGCTTTCCCTAACCTGCTGGCAAATGGTGGCATGGGGATTGCCGTTGGTATGGCAACGAATATACCAACGCATAACGTGGCAGAGGTTTGTGATGCCTTGACGTTGGTTGTCGATAATCCAGAGGCAACAACACCGCAGATAATGAAGAAGCTTGTTGGACCGGACTTTCCAACTGGAGGCGTTCTGATAGATTCTTTTGATACGATTGTAAAGAACTATGAGTCTGGACGTGGTGCATTTCGCGTTCGTGCCAAATGGGAGGTTGAAAAACTTGAACGCGGGGCAGAACAGGTAGTTATAACAGAAATTCCGTATGGTATAATAAAATCTAAGTTAGTAGAACAAATTGCGAACTTGATTGACGCAAAGAAATTACCGCTTGTTGATGATATTTCCGATGAATCAACGACTGATGTTAGAATCGTTATTACCCCGAAGAGCAGAAATGTTCCAGCAGACAAAATGATGGCTCATTTATTTGCGATGACCGATTTAGAGTATCGTTTTAATATGAATTTTAACGTCATTGATTCTCGTGGTGTGCCGCGTGTAATGGGGATAGGGGATGTATTACGTGAATTTATTGCTCATCAGAAAAATGTTTTAATTCGTCGCACTAATTGGCGGTTGGGCAATATAGAACGCCGTTTGGAAATACTTGGTGGTTTGCTGATAGTGTATCTGAACTTGGATAGAGTCATTGAAATCATCAGAAACGAAGACGATCCAAAGGCTGTATTGATTGCCGAATTTAATCTGACGGAAATTCAGGTGGAGGCGATATTAAATACTCGTCTGCGTTCTTTGCGCAAATTGGAAGAAATGGAAATTCGTCGTGAAGACGCGGAATTATTAGCAGAAAAGAAGAATTTACAAGATTTATTAGCAAGCCCAGAAATGCAGAATAACCAATTAAAGGCTTGGTTCGCGGATATTAAAAAGCGTTATGATAAAAAGACTGCTTTGGGCCGTCGTCGTACTCAGTGGGTGCCATTGACCGAAGAAGTTGTCGTGAACGCAGAAGAGTTTATTGAAAAAGAACCGATAACAGTAATTCTATCTTCTATGGGGTGGATTCGCGCTGCGAAGGGGCATCTTGACCTGAATAATTTGGATGTGAAATTCAAAGAAGGTGATGAATTACAGTTTGCTTTCCATGCACAATCAACAGATAAGATAAATTTGTTTGCCGGTGGTGGCAAGATGTTTACTTTAAATGCAAACGAATTACCGTCCGCGCGTGGTTTCGGTGAATCTGTACGTATGATGGCGGATATTGGCGCAGAAGAAAATATTGTGTCCGCTTTTGTATTGAACACAAATGCGAAGTACTTATTGGTTGGGCGTCATGGAACGGGCTTTATTGTATCTGGTGAAAATTGCTTGGCGCAGACGCGTACCGGTAAGCAGGTTATGAACACAGATGATAGAAACCCTGCAATAATGTGTGTGTCTGTGACAGGTGATACTGTTGCTATGTCTGGTTCTAATGATAAATTGTTAATATTCCCAGCGTCTGAAATTCCAGAGATGACACGTGGTAAGGGTGTGATTCTGCAGAAATATAATGCCGAACGTACATACGTTTTGGACGTTATGTTCTTTAATGCTGCGGATGGTTTTGGGTGGACGACGGGACGCGGTACAACAAAAATGGACGATTGGATGCCATGGACAGGTAAACGTGCGTCTCAGGGGCGGACGGTACCGGTGGGTTTCCCGCGCAGCGGTAAATTCGGAAAATGATAGTTATATTTATTGGGTAAAAGAAAAGGTGCAAGTAATGCACCTTTTTCATTTTTTTTTGATACGAAACTATTAATGAGGCATTTTTGCTTCAGTCATAACGACGTGTTTACGTAATTTTGGATCATACTTACGGAATTTCATTTTTCCTGCGGTATTTTCAGATTTTGTATTTTTAGTTGTCGTATAGAAATAACCTGTTTCTTTATTTTCAAGTTTTACGACTTCTTTGCTACCTTTCTTAGATGCCATTTTATAACCCTTTTTATTTCTGGCTAGAATATTAAGTTAAAAATTACTGGAAATCAAGTAATTTTTATCGTAATATACAAGTCACACTTTGTAGAACAGTGTTTTTCTTTAAGAAGTTATACTTAATGCGGGTATGGCGACTACGAAGCAAAGCGAAGTGCCGCCACGATGCAAGCTAAAGCGTTGTACAAAATGCGGGTATGGCGAAACTGGTAGACGCGCTGGATTTAGGTTCCAGTGGGGCAACCCATCAGAGTTCAAATCTCTGTACCCGCACCATTATTCAAATGCTTTAATATACCGGATAACTACGTGGAAAAGATGCATCGGGTCTTTGTAATTCTGATTTTACGCCGCAGGCGGTCACAGCAAATATTGAAATAAATAAAATTCCTAAAAATATTTTTCTCATAAGTTAATTATAAAACTTTGTAATGTAAAAAGTCAAATATTTAGCAGTTGGAATTCTGTCCTGTTTATTTGTGGGGCGACGGCAGATTACAATCTATGCGTATCATAAATCAAAGGAGAGAGATTATGTATCACAGCAATGGTAATTACGAAGCGTTTGCAAATCCGCTGCCACCAGCGGATGCAGCGAAGAAGTCAGCTTATATAGTTGGTGGCGGTTTGGCGGGTCTTGCCGCCGCGGTGTTTATGATTCGTGACGGTAAGATGAAAGGTAATAAGATTCATATATTTGAAGAGTTGCCTTTAGCTGGGGGCAGTATGGACGGAATTTTTAACCCCGCGCGTGGATATATAATTCGTGGTGGGCGTGAAATGGAAGCTCATTTTGAAACATTGTGGGATTTGTTCCGTTCAATTCCTTCATTAGAAAATCCAGACGTTTCCGTCTTGGATGAATTTTATTGGTTAAATAAAGCTGATCCAAGTTTTTCACATTGTCGCGCCATAGAAAAACGCGGTAAGCGTATGAAAGATGATGGAAAGCTGACATTAACCCCAACTGCAATAAGGGAACTGATTGATTTGGCTTTGACTCCAGAAGAAAAGTTGCAAGACGTTCAGATAGACCAAGTATTCACAGAAGAATTTTTTGAATCAAATTTCTGGTTGTATTGGGCAACTATGTTTGCGTTTGAAAAATGGTCCAGTGCGATGGAAATGCGCAGGTATATTTTGCGCTTTATTCATCACGTTGGAAAATTGGCAGATATGTCTGCGTTAAAGTTTACAAAGTATAACCAGTACGAATCTTTGATAACGCCGTTAGTTCGTTGGTTGGAAGAAAGAGGGGTAAAATTTCATTTTGATACAACAATCACTAACGTAATTGTAGATTGTAAAGCCACCAAGAAAGTTGCAAAAAAAATAGAAATGATAAAATCTGGGCGCAAAAAAGAAATTAGTTTAACCCCAGATGACTTAGTGTTTATAACCAATGGCTCTATTACAGAAAGTACTACCTATGGTGATAACAATACAGCCGCTGATACGCGTCATGAACTGGGTGCCAGTTGGCAGTTATGGAAAAATTTAGCTAAACAAAGTAAAGAATTTGGGCGGCCAGAAAAGTTCTGTGAAAATATACCCGCAGCAAATTGGGTTATGTCTGCAACCATAACATTGAAAGATGATACAGTTGTTCCTTACATAGAAAAAATATGTAAGAAAAATCCTCATAGTGGGTCAATAGTCAGCAGTGGGCCTGTGACAATAAAAGATTCTAATTGGTTTTATGGTTTCAGTATATCGCGCCAGCCGCATTTTCGTAGCCAGAAACCAAATGAAATAGTCGTTTGGACATATGGATTGCTGTCTGATACGAACGGTAATTATATAAAGAAGAAGATAGTGGATTGTACTGGGGCAGAATTATGCGCAGAATGGTTATATCATATTGGTGTTCCGGAAAATCAGATAGAAGATATTGCACATAATCGTTCAAATACTGTACCATCTCATATGCCATATATAACGACATACTTTATGCCGCGTGCGTTGGGTGACAGACCGTTGGTTGTACCAAAAGGTTCTGTAAATTTAGCGTTTATAGGCAATTATACTGAAACGGAAAGAGATACAGTCTTTACAACAGAATATTCTGTTCGTACCGCGATGGAGGCGGTTTATACTTTATTGAATATAGATCGTGGTGTGCCAGAGGTATTTGATTCTTGCTTTGATATTCGCATGCTGTTGCAGAGTATATATTACTTGAACGACAGAAAAAAACTTCATGAAATAGATGTTCCATGGGTTTTAAAACTGCTGGAAAAGCAGGGCTTGAAAAAAGTAAAGGGTACGTATTTAGAAGAATTATTAAAGGAAGCGAAGTTAGTTTAAAAATAACCACCCGAAAGGGTGGTTTTTAATGAATAAAGCGCCCGAATTCTTCCGGAGATAATTTGGCAAATTCAGCGACTTTAGAAAGAGTGTTTCCCGATGGCCAATGTGGTTTCCCGTATTTTGAAACGCGCTTACTTTTGTTAAAAGCGGTCGGGTCTAAGCCACAGGCTTTTGCAAGCCCCGAACAGCTTAACCCCATTTGTGTAGCAATTTTATCAATTGCCGCCCAAATATGACTGTGTGTCATTGTTCTCTCTCCATTTTTTAATATCTAAGGTTGTGTTCTAGATATAGTTGAATTATGAATATATTTCTAATAAAAGTACAGAAGTAAAAATTCCTATGCTATGGACGTTTTTATAATTACAACGTTTAGCTATACAAACAAAGAAATAAAATTCCGTTTTTGATAAAAATATTAAAAAACCACCTGTTTGGGTGGTATAAATATATATGATAATATATTAATGCTCGATGCCATATCGTGATGTAAGCTTTTTTGCTGTTACAACTTTGCTTTTTAATTTCTTCATATTTGATATTTTATAAGGATTGAAAGATTCTATGATAAAAGCACCGTAATCGCTGTTTTCTATTGTTTTTATAAAAGATTCTGTCAGTTTGTTTAAATCTTTTTGTAGTTTTGTTTTTATGGTTGTATCCGTCATCTTATCAGACAATTCTGATAATTTTAATAGTGCGGAATAATATTGTTCTATTAATTTATCTTGTCCTGTTACTTTATGTACGGTGTTTCTTAACTTTATTCGTGCATTTTTGAATTTTTCTGCCGGCATTTTTACCTCTTATATTTAATCATATTATAGCAAAAATTTATAGCATTTTGTATTAATATTTTATAAAAGATATAGTTTTTTATTGCTAGTTAAAATAATTTGTTCTGCAATCAAAATCAAATTGTGCAATTCTCGGACTAGTAATATGCTTTTTAAGCATTGAAAACATGTAGGTATTAATATAGAATGAGATATAAACAAGGGGTTTATAACATGTATTTAAAATGGCAAAGAAAGAATTTTGAAGATGATATAGATTTCATTTTATTTCATCAGCAAGATGATATTCCTGCTTGGTGGCGTAAGCCTTTGTTTAAACAATATCCAGAGCTAAATTACGAATATTGCTATAAACTTACTCAACAAGACAGATTTGAGTATATCAGAAAGAAAATGTCTGAAATTGCTGAAAACAGGAAGACAGAAATAGATTCTGCTGTGAAAAAGTTTGAACAGAATTGGTCAGCTATATCAGATAGAATAAACGATATTTATACTGCGGTATTCTGTGAAAATTGCGAAATTATTTTGAATGATATGCAAGCGTTGGTAGGATTGAATCCGGTATGTCCGCGTAATTTAAGTGAAAATAGTTTTTCGGTTTATTATAAGGATTCTGATAGGGACGTAATAGAAACAGTATTACATGAAATAACGCATTTTGTATGGTTTTATTTCTGGCAGAAATATTTTAACGATGATTATGAAGAATATGACCATCCTCATTTAAAATGGCTTGTATCAGAAATAGTCGTTGAAACTATAATTAGAAATTCTGAACTTATAGATTTAATTTCATCTGATACGAAATATATAGCATATAGTTATTTTTATGGTATGGGAATAAACGGTGAACAATTATTTGATACTATGAAGAAGTTGTTTATGAAACGTAAAAATATGAAAGATTTTATGTTAAGTTCTTATAAGTATTGTAAAGAAAACGAAAAAGAATTACGCGAAAAAATACAAGCTGCAGAAAATTAAAAAAACCCGCCCAAAAGATGGGATTATTGTTTTGGTAGACCTTGCGTGTTGAATTTTTAACGGATAAAGTTGACAAATGCGTTTAGTTGTCCTATAATAAATAGTAAAATAAAAGGTTAGAACAAATGAGTTTAAACAGTAAACCGATAAGTGTTTCTTTTAAAGACGTTGTTATCAGCGCCATTTCGTTAGAGCAGTATGAAAAGGATATATCAAAACTGCCCGCTGGTTTTGTTGATTTGATGGGGAATAATGTCATTATTTATCGTTATTTTATACCAAGTAATGTCAGCAAAGATAACAAGGTTGCCCAACAGATTGCATATTTCAATGCACATCGTGCACAGTATATTGCTTATTATAAAAGATTGTGCCAGAACTATGACGCATTGCCGGTAAAATTGGTTGGGGCAAATCCTTATTCTAACATTCTGTTAAAGTATGTTGCAGAAGTGTCTGCGATTGCAGAAGGGTTCTTGGTTGGAAATGCAAATCCAAGTAAATCAGATGTTCTGAACGCAGTTTTAAAATCTGCCAAGGTTCTGGAAAGGAAAAGAGATGTGTTTGCAAAAGAACATATGTCTTTGGATTTGACTGGTGCAGCATTAGGTGCGCATACTGGCAATGTTAAACCTTTATACGATGACAACTTCAAGAAATTATGCAGACAGTTTTTGACTTTTGGTAATGTTTGCTTGTTGGATTTGGATAAAAACAGCGAGCCGGCGAAACAGGTCCGAAAACTGTTTGTTGATTCACAGAAGTATTATGAAAATCGTTTTGCGAATAATGCACAAAACGGGGCAAAGCAAATCAAAGTACAAGAGAAGCGGTTAAATGTTAATCCAGTCGTTTTGAAGGTTGCACAAAATCGCAAAAAAGTATCTCAGCATTAAAAAACTCCGCCCGTTTGGGCGGTTTTTATTTTTTGTATTCTGATTTAAGTTTTGACCAGAACATAACGTCATATACTTTATTATCTGGATATACACCACCCTGACGAGAAATACCATCAAGATGAAAACCGGACGATTTAATAGATTTTGCAGAGCGGGCATTATCGGTACTGCATTGGCGGGTTATTCTGTTGGCACCCAAAACTTTAAAAGCAATTTCTTCTGTTTTATCGGACGACTCTTTGGCAAAGCCGTTGCCCCATGCAGAACGTATTAACCATACGATAGACATTTGAAGTGTTTTTGTGGCATCGTCAAAGAAATGAAATCTGCGATACCCGATAAGTTTATTATTATAAAATATATAATAATTTGCACCGTTTGATTTAGAATATTCGTCTTCTTGTTGCATTTCCTTTAACATCTCTTTTGATGTTTTAGGTACGGCATTTTTTGCAATTGGGTTAAAATAAAAATCGTCAGGATTTTCATTTTTTACAGCATTGAAAACCAATTTCGCATTTTCTGGTGTAGTGTCCAATTGCCTCATTTCTAGGCGTTTAGTTTTTATAACTTTCGGTAATTTTTTAATTGGATTTATCATAATTCTATCTCTATATATAAATATTATTGTTTTTATTCGTTTCTACCGCCATATATTTTGACTTGTTGTGGTAAGAGTTTTTTATCTGTATCTGCTAATGCAGCGTTTAAAGCATCTTTACCTTCATTGCATTTTATGTCAGGTGTGTAGCCATTAAGCTCAAAATTATCTTTAAATAACACCCTGTAATTCATACCTATAGATACTTTTATCTGACTATTTTTTAGAAATGCGCTGCCCATATTTCCAAAGGTTTCCATACCTGCCGAATTATCCCCAACAACTTTTACGCAAGGATGATGAATCATACGAAGTAAAAACATTTCTGCACTGGAACCAGTAATTCTATCTGTTAAAATGTAAATAGGTTTCATGTATGCTTTGCTTTTATCTATGGAATAATTTTTACCTTCTCTAAAAAGTATAAAATCCTCTGATTCTGGTAATCCTGCCCAAAAAGCATTTGGCGAAGATTGTTGCTGTATTTTTTGCGCTTCCGGTGTGGCTCTGACATATAATTTACGAAAACTATCTATTTTTGTGCCACACAAATAGTTTGCGAATTTGTCGGAATAAGTACTGTTACCACCACTGTTTCCGCGTAAATCTATTATTAGTGCTTTAGATTTTGGTAATATCTCATTTATAAAAGATG